>JAKSAU010000005.1 GCA_022361535.1 Desulfobacterales bacterium | reverse complement strand
TTTCACAAAATGGTATCTGTATTCTTCTTATTCGTGACTGTCCTATATTTCTCATTGACTCTTGATTGCCAGTTGATAAGCTCTCAATTTGTGCTCTACCTTGATGACTTCGTAAGAAATATAGTATATATTTTTTATCTACGTACTCATAAAATTCAAATCTTAGAATCTTATCAGATAGCATAAGTTTTTTCTTTATATTATTAACAATTACACAAGCACCTACTAGTTGTATTGTGTTAGCACGACTAAATAAGAAGTCTCCTTCGTTAATCAAATATTGTTCATTAAGGCAATCAGTTGAAGGACATGTCTTACTTTCATATTCATTAAACTCTCCCCATGTTACTGAACTAACTTTTACAATGCCTACCTCATCATCAACTGGGGGGACCTCTATACAACGGTAGCTCTTCCCTGCTTGTATACTAACAAGTACTTCTCCTAAAGACTTATATTCAAATTTTGTATCTGTATTAGCTAGCCTCCCCTCAAACGCAGCCTTCAGCACCGCCTGCCGATAGACCTCCAGCTGTCGCTTGACCTTTTCAAGCTCAGCCACACCCTTGTCTAGTTCGCTGAAGAGCTCTTCGATCTTTTCGACGATGCGGTTTTGTTCTGGGAGGGGCGGGAGTGGAACCGACATTTTCTCAATATGGTGATAGTGCCTTGCATAGCCTTTATCAATCTTTCTAGATACCAATTTTAATAAATAATAAAAAAACTTAATATTATATTCAGGATTAGGTTTTAATATCTTTACTCCATCAGCACCTACGCAGAAACTAAAACTAATATATTTAACATTTCTAGTATGGTCACCAAAGATAATTACCGGTAATTCACAAACTATTTTTTTATCATTGTCATTGCTATATCCACCTATTAAACATTTGCCTTGGTCAATAATAGGTATTTCTCCATTCGGTAGATAATCTCTTTGCATTATTTTCTTGTCCACTTGGAGATTTATTTTAACCACATGCTTTTTTAGTACAACTTCATCCCAACCTTGTGGCAAATTATACTCACTCATCTATCCCCTCTTACGCCACCAATGCGACATTCATTTCCTCTAGTAGTTTTTCATAGTCTTCGCCAAACAGCTCATAGAACCTACCCAAACCGCCCTTCTCATCAAAGGGTGTATACTCCAGATCATCGGCGGTAATGGACATGGATACGGCGATGTGATCTCGGATCATGTGCAGCCATTCCATCTGCTGTTTGGTGAATTGACCATGTCCGGCATTCTCGTCAAAGACCCATGTCTGAAATTTGAGACTGA
>JAKSAU010000232.1 GCA_022361535.1 Desulfobacterales bacterium | reverse complement strand
TCGATATTTATTCTTGTCAGGGAATTTCATCTTTTTCAGATACAATCATTTTTTCCCTGATAATAGGTTTATTTTCAACTTATCAGGGAAAATTGACCTGATAATCAATGGTTATCTCTTAAAACATCTCATAGGCAATAAATGAAAAAAGAAATCCATATTATAGAAAGCTCAATTTGCAAATTGGCTGCAATGTTTATAGTGCCAGTTATCACGATGGGAACTATTCTTATGGGAACCCCACTTTCTGCCTTTATTAATATTCCGTCATTATTGATTGTTGTTGGTTTACTTGGTGGTGGAATATTATTTTCATTTGGCGTAATCGTTCCAATTAAATCAATCTATTGCGCTTTATGGGTCAATAAGCCCTTAAACAAAACGGATCTAGAGCTATCAATTCAATTATTTGATTATGCTGCGTCTATATCTATTGGTGCTGGAATTGTCGGTTCAATGGTGGCATTTATACAAATATTCATGGTTTCTAAGAATTGGCAAGTCCTTGATACGAGAACAGCCATAGCATTGTTACCTATTTTTTATGGTTGCGTCCTTTCTTATTTTGTTATGAAACCCTTGAAATATTCGCTTATCAACAATCAACTAAAAAGAACGGTGAGATAACAAACGGCTGCACAAGGATGCCGGCTTCTACGCTGCGCTTCGAGACCGGCACCTGTGAGCCTTGGCGTTATGAGTCATGATTAGAAAATTAGATACATTCTTATTTGGAAACATCCCTTTCTCTTGCGAAAGTAGATTTTCACTTGAAAATTCTGTTATCCGCTTAAAAGAAAATACGAAACGATCTGTGTTTAGCTCTTTTTTCAAGCAAAAAGCGGCGGGTAGAGTTAGCGCTTCGAAAGTAAGTCTGCAAAGAGTCATCCCTTTCTTTGGTAACAGCTTCAAACCTATACTTGTTGGTAAATTTAAAGAGAAAAAAGAAAAAGTTTATTTTGAGGGGAAATTTACCACATTCCTGTTTTCGAAAATTTTTATGATTATATGGTTTAGTTTCGCGTTATTGTGGACTACATTAGCCATTGTTCAAGTTGTAGAGGCGTTCTCTAACCAAAAAAATCTTCCTATCGAAGCATTTTTGTTTCCAGTAGGTGGAATAGCATTTATTGGGATTGGAGTGCTGTTTATTAAATTATGTTGGAGACTTTCGGCAAAAGATATCGACTATCTCAAAAAAGTTGTAACTGAAGCAATAGCAACGGACTCATAACCCGTCGCCGAACCGGACCGGGATAACTCGCTCAGTTTTCTTGAAACGCTGTGCAGAACCTGAAAGACTTTGGACCGGCTGGTTTGATGAACGCTCGGAGAATACTTAGGTATTGGAAATATGTATAACGACGTTCCAAAGGAATCTCGATTAGCATCAAGAGTTATCCTAATCAATCAAGAAAAACGAGTTCTCTATCTAAAGACTTCAGAACCGAATAGTGACCACGTTTTCTGGGTAAAGCCCGGTGGTGGCCTTGAACTCAATGAATCATTTGAGAATGCTGCACTGAGAGAAGCACATGAAGAATCTGGCTGCACTATTAATCTTGGTCCATATGTTTGGTATAGGCGACACAAGGATTCATGGAATGGAAAACCTTTCGATCAATATGAACGCTTCTTCGTGGCTTTTACAATTGAG
>JAKSAU010000513.1 GCA_022361535.1 Desulfobacterales bacterium | reverse complement strand
GCGGCGCAGCACGCCCCGGTACTCATGATAGGCGAAATCTTCGCCGACGAAGGACGCGAATCCCTCGATGGTGGTGTCGCAGAGGCCGACGTTGTGGATGCTGGAGAAGGTGTGGACCATGTTGAGCATGGGGCTCACGACGAGCTTCACCAACAGCGGGTTGTCGGCATCCCACATCTTCTCGAGGATGTTCCCCATCTTCCCGAAGGATTCCAGGTAGATGGGGACATGAGCCTCAGGGTCTTCCTCGTCCTCGGCCAGGAAGGCCTCGGTGAGGATGAATCCCGGGAGGATGGGTATCCCCAGGGCGGCCAGGTCCATGAGGTTCCTGCCGCGCATCCCGAAGTGCTGGATGATGTCTTCGTCTTCGGTGAATTCACTGGCGCTGAATGAGAAAATTTCTTTCATGATCCATTCCCCCTCGGGCGTTTGCGCGAGATAACCCCGGACTGGACCGGGGCATGAGAAGACGGCCCTCTCGGGACGTCAGAAGAGCTTGAGAATCGTGCCGGGTGCCCCATGGAGGAACGCCTCAAATCTCGGACTGGCACCTTCGAAAAGGTACTTCCTGAGCTTGGCGATATCCGTGGGATTCTCGCCGGCGACGCTGAACATGATGGGGGTTCCGTGTTTGACCTTGCCCCATTTGAACAATGCGTTGATATCGTTGATCCGTTCGCCGTCGTACCAGATGAGGACATCCAGATTCGGGTAGGTGAACTTGTAACTTTCGATGACGCGTTTCCAGGCCTCGACGTTGCCGTTGTGGAAGAGCTCGTTGGTGACGTTGACGGCAATCTTGGCTGTGAGTTTCTTCGAGCCGCCGCTGGTGGGCGGAGGCGGCGAAGACGCCGCCGCGGGAGCGGAGGACGGGGTCGCCGCCGGAGCCGCCGGGGCCTGGGGCGCCGGGGTTTCCTCTTCCGCCTCGAAGGCCTGTTTCCATGAATCGGTGGTTCGGTAGGCAGCCTTGCCCTTCACCTTCCTGCCGTAGAGCAGGGAGAAGACGTCGGCAACGGCGCCGCCCAGGACGTCGTCCTTCACCTCGGCGAGGGTGCCGGCGTAGCAGACGATGTGCTCGTCCTTCGCCAGGGGAAGCGCCGCTTCCCATGAATCGGGTTCCTCGGGATTCAGAAGGTGGATGCCGTCGTTGGCATCCGTGTAAACCAGGACAACCTGGAGATTGGTCCAGGTGCCCACCACCCTT
>JAKSAU010001221.1 GCA_022361535.1 Desulfobacterales bacterium | reverse complement strand
CGATCTGACATGGCTTTTATACGACTTCCGCCGGAGGTATTAAAGCCGGGACATGCCTACCAGTGGCGAGTCCGGGTGGCAGACGACGATAACTGGCATGTCTTGGATAACCGGTCCCAATCTAAATGGATTTCTTTTTCAACTACGGATCAGCTTGATGTTTGCGAATACCGGTACAGCCCCCCTGAGAAAATTGAGGGAAGCTGGGAGGTATCTTCCCTTGATGAACAAAACATGAATTTGCACAGAATCCAGGAAATGATGAATGAAATTTTAAATAACAATCTGAAAAACATCCATAGTGTTCTGGTGATAAAAAATGGGTTCCTGGTATTTGAAGAATACTTTGCAGGCCATCACTTTAATCTCAAACACTCTGTTCAATCTGTAACCAAAAGTGTGACATCCATCCTCATCGGCATTGCAAAACAATGGGAAGGAAATATCCTTTTAGATGAAACACTCAGCAACTATTTGCCAAAATACAAATACATGCTCTCAGGCAATGACAAGTCCCAAATCACACTTGGGCATGTGCTTACCATGCGATCCGGACTCCAATGGAATGAAATGCACATGCCTACAAACTTTACTGAAATGATCCGGAGCCCTGATGCGATTAAATATGTTTTAAATCAAACGCTTGTTAATCCACCAGGCGAACGCTTCCACTACAGCACTGGATTATCAACCATACTGGGAAGGGTCTTGAAAAACACAACCGGTATGAATGCAGCAAAATATGCTGAAAAACATCTATTTCGTCATCTTGAAATCCAGGATTATTTCTGGGGTAAAACAGCTGATGGATCTGTATCAACAGGTGCGGCCCTGTATCTTAGGCCCAGGGATATGGCAAAGCTGGGTTGTTTGTTTTTACACAACGGCATATGGCAGGGAAAAAGAGTTATCTCGGAAGACTGGATTCGAGAGTCGATTTATCCTCATGTTAAGGATGAAAAAGATATGGTTTCCGGGACCGGTTACGGATATCAATGGTGGAGTGGTACGCTTAAGGTGAATGATAAAGAAATCAGCACCTATTATGCCGGTGGCCACGGAGGGCAATATATTGTTCAAATTCCAGAATTCGATCTGGTGATTGTTACTACAAGTGAGTGGAAGGATAATGATGCAGGAGACTTCAGGGCTGCAAATGTAATTGAAAATTACATATTGCCGGCGGTTTTAAATGTCGAACCCAAGAAAACGATTTTTACATTTGATGCGGAAAAATACCGTTATGTCACCGGAAAGTATATGTGGAAAAAAGCAAAACTCCCTCTTAAGATCTTTATTGAGAATGGAAAATTGTATGGCCAGACCGTTTTATTTGAAGGGAGATTTGAAATGGTACCAGAAGGAAAAGAACTGTTCCGATGTATATCAAAAGATATTGGGAGATTCTGGATCAAAGTACATAAAGAGAACAAGGGAACAATCAATAGCCTT
>JAKSAU010001222.1 GCA_022361535.1 Desulfobacterales bacterium | reverse complement strand
TATGGCAGCACAGGCAAAAATTTCGGAAAAGCGCAATGCCCGCCATGTGGGCAACACATATACCGTGCTGATAGAAGAAAATCCTGAAGAAGGGGTTTATATCGGCAGAACCCCATTCCAGGCCCCGGAAGTGGATGGCGTGACATTTATTTATTCAGACGGTCTGGACATTGGCAGCCTTGTTCAGGTAAAGATAACAGACGCGTTTGAATATGATATTGCCGGGGAGAAGGCATGACAGCCGATATAAAACAAGAAATTATCAGCATGGTGGGCCAGGACTTAGAACAGGTTGAACAGGCCCTTGAAGACAACCTAACCCCTAACCTGGACTTGGTAAAAGAGGTGGCGTCTCATCTTCTTTTTGCAGGCGGAAAGCGTTTGCGCCCTTTGCTCATGATCCATGCCGCAAGGATGTGCGGGTACAATTCCGGGTATGAAATCCTGTTTTCCACCATCTTTGAATACCTTCATGCTGCTACCCTGCTACATGACGATGTAGTGGATGGTGCTGACATGCGGCGGGGAAAACAGGCCGCCCATACTCTTTGGGATGCACCCAAGGTGGTGTTGACCGGGGATTTTCTTTTGGCAACTGCGCTTAAAATCGCAGCTAAAACCGAGTCTCCCAGGGTGATTTCCGTTATTGCTGATATTACGGCTGCCATGTCCCAGGGCGAGATTGACCAGATGGAAAAAAAGGGGAACCCGGAACTTAGTGAAGACGAATACAATGAAATCATTGAGCGAAAAACAGCAGTGCTTATCCGGGGCGCTTGCCAAAGCGGTGCCATTGTTTCGGGTGCTTCTGACGACAAAGAAACAGCCTTAAGGGAGTACGGATACCATTTGGGAATGGCCTTCCAGATGGCTGACGATTTGCTGGATTATACGGCAACAGCGCAAGAGTTGGGCAAGAATCCCGGTGCAGACATGCGGGAAGGAAAGCTTACCCTGCCTTTAATATACAGCCTTGAAAAGGCCGGAGCCGATGAACGAAAATGGATTTTGTCAGCCATGGCAGATACTGAGTTTGAACCGGATCGATTTGCCGAACTTAAAGAAAAACTGACCCGTTTGGGCGGTATTGCATATACTCAAGAACGGGCTGTCACTCATGTAAAAAAGGCCAAAGCTGCCCTGGAGGTTTTTGAACCGTCAGAATCAAAGCGGCTGCTCAATTTGATCGCTGATTATTCCATTCAAAGAAAGGTATAAAAATAACCATGAGACCATCATCATATATAGCAATGGTTTTAATTGCTGTTGCTGTTCTTATCGTTCCGGTCACCCAGAGCTTTTGTGCAGATGTGGTTACTCATGTGACCACGGGCCAGGAAAAAATAAAAGGCCAGGATATACCCGGCGCAAAGCAGGCTGCAGTAAAAAAAGCC
>JAKSAU010001168.1 GCA_022361535.1 Desulfobacterales bacterium | reverse complement strand
CGCTATTTTCATAGGGTTTGCCATTGATGCCCCTTTGGATTTCGGACAGCAGATGACCATTATTACCACAGCAGTTCTTGCATCCATTGGAACGGCAGGAGTGCCTGGTGCCGGTGCTATTATGCTGATGATGGTCCTGGATTCAGTCGGGTTGAAGGTCGAAACCGGCACACCTGTGGCTATGGCGTATGCCATGATTTTTGGTATTGACGCTCTGCTGGATATGGGCCGGACCATCACAAATGTTACAGGCGATCTGGCAGTTACCTGCATCGTTGCAAAAAGTGAAGGTGAGATGGATGAGTCGTATTGGGAGAAACAAGAAGATCAAGTACCTGAAGGGTCAGGGGTTTAATTTCCCACCAAACTGGTATCGACGTTGTTTTATCTCATGGGTTAAGGTGTTTTGCTTAATACGCCTGCAGCGATGGTTGTTCCGATAATAAGCGTACCGCCTGCAAGTGTGGTCAGGTCAGGGATTTCGTTGAGAAGGAAAAATGCAAACACGATGCCGTAAACCGGTTCCATCCCGGCAATGACTGACGCTGTCTGGACCCTGATCCGGGTAAGGCCGCTGATAAACCAGGTATGGGCAAGGGCAGTGAATACAATACCGAGCACCATGAGTGTTGGCAGCTCGTCTAAGGTTGGCAAAGCAGGTGTTAATACCAATATTGGAATTATCAGGAAAGCTGCCGCAAAAAGGTTTTGAAAATATGCCACTGCTATGGGAGAGGCAAGGCGTGCATTCCTTCTGTTTACAAGACCAAGCACGGCAAAGGTAAATCCTGATAATATGCCGTAGAAACACCCCATGGTCACCTGGTTGGACAGATCAAAATCCGGTACCACCAGGATAATTCCTACCAACACGGCAAAAGCCGTAACCACATCAATTGGTTTTAAGCGCTCTTTAAAAAACAGGGGCTCCATAAATGTGACAAATAAAGGGAAGCTTGAAAAGGTCACAAGCCCTATGGCAACAGATGAAATCTGGATGGATATGAAAAAGGTCAACCAGTGAGCTGCCAGCAAAATTCCCTGTAAAACAAAAAACGCTAAATCTTTGCGCATAAAGCCTGTCAGCTTGGTTTTTGAGATTACTTTTGCATATGCAAATAAAGCAAAGGCCCCGAAAAATGTTCGCCCAAGAACAATATAAAGAGGGCTGCAGCTTAAAAATATCCCGAACAGTCCGGCGAACCCGAAAAGAAATACAGCCAGATGGATGAGGATCAATCCCCGGGTATGGCTTAATGATGTGGTTGACGGAGCAGTGGGCATGTTACTCCAGTTTCAGACAAGCCCCGGCAGGATGAATTAAATCTCCTGCCGGGGTTTTAATTAAGATCAACTTAGTGCTCTTGTTAGCGGGTAAGCTGACGATATTTTATTCTTGTTGGCTGGTTTTCTTTTATGCCAAGTCGTTTTTTTCTATCCTTTTCATAATCAGAATATGATCCTTCAAAGAAAAGGGTCTGGCTGTCGCCTTCGAAGGCAAGGATATGGGTGGCGATACGATCCAGGAACCAGCGATCATGGCTGATGATCACAGCACATCCTGCAAAGCTTTCCAAAGCTTCTTCCAAGGCCCGCATGGTGTTGACATCCAGGTCATTGGTGGGCTCATCAAGCAGGAGCAGGTTGGCTTCCTGCTGCAGCATCGTGGCCATATGAACCCGGTTTCTTTCTCCACCAGAGATATCTTTTACCTTTTTTTGCTGATCAGAACCTGAAAAATTAAATTTTCCAACATAAGCACGTGCATTGATTTCGCGCCCGCCGATAAGCAGTTTGTCGTTGCCGCCTGAAATAACTTCGTAAATTGTTTTTTCAGGGTCAAGGGTATCCCGCTCCTGGTCAACATAGGCGGCTTTGACACTCTGGCCTAATTCAATGCCACCGGAATCAGGGGTCTCCTTTCCGGTGATCATCTTAAACAGCGTTGTTTTACCAGCACCGTTAGGCCCGACCACACCTACAATGGCACCAGGCGGGAGAACAAAATTCATGTCATCTACAAGGAGTTTATCTTCAAAGGCCTTGGAAACATTTTCCGACACAATAACCTTGGAACCAAGCCGCGGTCCCGGCGGAATAAAGATTTCCATCTCCTGTTCCTGCTGTTTGACATCTTTTTTGAGCAGGTCTTCATACGCCTTGATTCTTGCTTTGGATTTGGACCGTTTGCCCTTAGGTGACATATTGATCCATTCAAGCTCCCTTGCAAGGGTCTGCTGGCGTTTGCTTTCGCTTTTTTGTTCTGTGGCCAGCCTGCGTTGTTTTTGCTCAAGCCAGGAAGAGTAGTTGCCCTTCCAGGGAATGCCTTCACCACGGTCCAGTTCAAGAATCCATCCAGCTACATTGTCCAGGAAATACCTATCATGGGTTACAGCAATAATTGTCCCTTCAAACCGGCTTAAATGCTCTTCCAGCCAGGCAACAGACTCTGCATCCAAATGGTTGGTGGGCTCATCTAAGAGCAGGATATCCGGTTTTTGCAAAAGGAGGCGGCACAAGGCAACCCTGCGTTTTTCACCACCTGAAATAACAGACACCTTTGTATCACCCGGTGGGCAGCGAAGGGCATCCATGGCCATTTTAAGGCGGGAATCCAGGTCCCAGGCATTAATATGATCAAGCTTTTCCTGGAGTTTGCCCTGTTTTTCAATCAACGCGTCCATTTCATCATCGGACATGGGCTCTGCAAATTTTTCAGAAATCTGTTCATACTCATTGAGCAGGTCTACAGTCTCCTGAACACCTTCTTCTACAACTTCCCGTACCGTTTTGGTGGAATCCACCAAAGGTTCCTGCTCAAGGTAGCCTACGGTGAACCCTTTGGACAGGATGGTCTCACCTACAAATTCAGTATCTACGCCTGCCAGGATTTTGAGCAGTGAAGATTTACCTGAACCGTTAAGGCCCAGAACCCCTATTTTTGCGCCGTAAAAATAGGACAGGGAAATATCTTTGAGCACCTGGCGTTTGCCATGGAATTTACTCACATTTATCATGGAATATATGACTTTTTTGGTATCTTCAGTCATGTTGCCTCCTTATTGGTTGTCTCTTTTTGACTTATGCCTTACCCTGCACGGCGATGCATTCAATTTCCACCAGGGCATCCTTGGGGAGCCGCCCCACTTCAAACGCGGACCTGGCTGGTTTATGGCCGCCGAGTGCAGCCTCGTATACTTCGTTCATACCTGCAAAATCAGCCATGGAATCAAGAAATATGGTGGCTTTTACAATGCTGTCAAGGCTTGATCCACAATCTTCCAAAACCGTTTTCAGGTTTTCCATCACCTGTTTGGTTTGTTCCTTAATGGTCGTGCCTTTGATTTCCATGGTTGACGGATCCAGAGGAATCTGTCCGGAGCAGTATACCATACCATTATGAATAACGGCATGGGAATAAGGGCCGATGGCTGCCGGAGCCTTGTCTGAAATGATAGGTGTCATAGTTTCTCCTTAATCATGTATATCTATTGCTTTTATTCTCAGTTGTACTGGGTGACCACGGGTTCTTTAAGGATAAGGTCAATGGCTTCCCTGGCTGTTTTGGCAATGACTGGGAAGTCTTCATTGAGCTTGGTCATTTGTCTCAAATTTTCAGCGGTTCTCAAGATCAGCCGGGCAAAATCCCCTTCAGCATAATCTGATCCGTGCATAAGTTCATCCCATGGGGTGTCATGGGCCCATGCATTGAGAAGGATGGCCGGCTGGATAAAGAGATTTGGGGCAGGAAATCCTTTTTTAAGCATTTTGATAGCAAAGGGCTTCAGACCTTGCCGTAAGTCAAGAAAAGTATCTTTAAGGCGTTTTGGCAGAGCTGTCTGGTATAAAGGATCGTCTTTGAATTCCTTTTCATTGACAAAAGCGCCCATGATAGCTGCCAAAAGCGCCGGATCCCTGTCCGGTAAAAGATTCTGCCTTAAACCTTCTGCCACGAGCAAAGGCGAGTCAATGCGCAATTTAGACGCCCAGATCCCATCGTCAGTTAAAGATGCGGGTTTATTGTCTTCCGGGCTGACGAATCCTTCCTGGATTAAAAATTCCATGTGGTCCATAAAATCCACCCAGAGATGCTCAAGGTCAGCTCCGAATTTTTTCCTGGCCTTTCTGCCGCTTTTTCCTGTGTTGTGTCCTTTTGCAATCAAATAGGATGCAAAGGACTTTTCCAGCAGGATGCGTACCTGTTCAGGGGTGTGGGAAAGCAGCAGGTTGAGCACCATGGAAAAATCAATTTTGATCTGTGACTCCACATTGAGGGGAGGGGCATTTACCAGTTTGGCGATCAGGGATATGTCCATGAATTTACCGGGTAAGACCATCCCGAACCCGATTTTATCCATGCCTCTGCGGCCGGCTCTTCCTGCCATCTGCTGGAACTCACTGGGGGTCAAAGATAAAAAATCCCTGCCGTTCAACCGGTCCGAATTGAGAATAACCACGGACCTTGCCGGAAAATTAACCCCTGCCGCCACTGT
>JAKSAU010000182.1 GCA_022361535.1 Desulfobacterales bacterium | reverse complement strand
TGTACCTAAAACCTGCTCGCCCGTGCCCAATGCATCATCGGACAGGTACCACGTAACAACGCTCGTGCCTTCGGGGTTCTCTTCCTTGTCATAATACGAATAACCAACTGTGAAGTTGACTGTGCCCGAAAAGCCCCAGTCGTCGGCACCGGCAAACACGGTCCCCGCCTGTGGGGGGCAGTTGTGCACCCGGTAATAGGGCGAACGCACAACATTGCCGTTCTTGTTCCCAAAGGCCGAAACAGGCTGGACATCGAAACTAATGTATTTGTTCTCATCTGCATTGGTATAATTGTAAGAATAAGATGTACCTGTACCTAAAACCTGCTCGCCCGTGCCCAATGCATCATCGGACAGGTACCACGTAACAATGCTCGTGCCCTCGGCGTCACCGTCCTTGTCATAGTACGAATAACCAGCTGTGAAATTGACAGTGCCCGAAAAGCCCCAGTCGTCGGCCTCAGCCAAAAGGCCGCTCGCCACTGGCGCGCAGTTGTCAGCAAGAACATATCCCGAACTGACAACATCGCCATCAATGTAACCCGATGACGCTTTAACGCCAAGCTCGACACGGAACCAAAGCCCGTTCTGCGCACCGGTTGGGGAATACTCAGCGCCGGTGGCACCCGGAACGGCCGCATCGCCGGTACCGCTATTGTCCGTGGCGGTGTACCACTGGTACGAAACACTGGACAGCGCGTCGCCCTCACGGTCGTAATAAGAATAGCCCGCGTAAAGCTTACCGTCAACGGCCCAGTTGTTCGACAGGAAAACGCCCTCCAACTGTGGGGCGCAATTGTGCACCTGGTAATAAGGCGAGAAAACCTCCACTCCATCGGTATAACCTTCAGTGGAAACAGGGACCACCCCTACACGGATGTACTTGCCCTCGTCCAGTTCATCGTAAATGTATGCCAGTGAACTTTGCCCCGTGGCCAAAACCTGCTCGCCCGTGCCCGATGCATCATCGGACAGGTACCACGTAACAACGCTCGTGCCCTCGGGGTTCTCTTCCTTGTCATAGTACGAATAACCAACTGTGAAGTTGACTGTGCCCGAAAAGCCCCAGTCGTCGGCACCGG
>JAKSAU010001203.1 GCA_022361535.1 Desulfobacterales bacterium | reverse complement strand
GGCTGTCAGGGAAATGGAACGCCGGTATGAACTTTTGGAAATGTCCGGTTTAAGAAATATTGGCCAGTACAATGAGATGGTACAGGAAAAACTTGAGGCGGCAGGCGCTGAAGGAGTTGCCGAAGAAGAAGCAAACCCGGCAGATCCGCCTCTGGAAAAACTGCCCTATATTGTTGTTATTGTAGATGAGCTTGGGGACTTGATGATGGTGGCGTCCAAGGATGTGGAATATGCCTTGACCCGCCTTGCCCAGATGGCAAGAGCTGCGGGTATTCATCTGATCATAGCCACCCAGCGGCCGTCTGCCGATGTCCTTACCGGTACGATAAAAGCTAACTTTCCCACCCGGATTTCTTTCCAGGTTTCTTCAAAAATTGACGGCCGGATCATTATTGACCAGGGTGGGGCGGAAAGCCTTCTTGGAAATGGTGATATGCTTTTTTGCCCGCCTGGTACAGGCAAATTGATGCGGATACAAGGTGCCTATATTTCCGAAAAAGAAATTGGCCGCGTAACAGGGTTTTTAAAAGAGCAGCGCAAGCCCGAATATAATGAAGAAGTCACCATGGGTGAGGATTCAGGCGAAGAAAAAACCTTTGATGAGTCTGAATACGATGCCAAATATGATGAGGCAGTCGCCATAGTCACCAAAGACCGCCAGGCATCCATTTCCTACGTCCAGCGCCGATTGCGTATTGGGTACAACAGGGCAGCCCGTCTTATTGAAATGATGGAGCACGAAGGTATTGTCGGCCCTCAAATGGGTTCCAAACCCCGGGAAGTCCTGGTTAAAAGCTATGATGACGATGCCTTGTAGATTAAAGTGGAAAAACCATGAGCCAGCTTGACTTCCAGTTTTTAAATACCATCAAAGGCTTTATGCACGATGAAGAAGCCTTGCGCCTTTATGATGTTTCTTATGAGGCCTCCAAAATGGGGCCGCTTTTAGAAATCGGTTCCTATTGCGGACGGTCCGCCGCCATTATCGGCTCTGCCTGCAAGGCAAACACAAGTATTCTTTATTCTATTGATCATCACACAGGATCCGAAGAACAGCAGCCTGGCGAAGAGTATTTTGACCCCGACCTGTACGACGATTCAACTGAAGGTATCAATACATTACCATTGTTCAGAAACACCCTTGAAAAGGCTGGCCTTGAAGAAACCGTGGTTCCCATTGTGTCCAAGTCTGAAATTGCCGGCCGGATGTGGAAAACACCTCTTGCCATGGTATTTATTGACGGAGGCCATTCTTTTGAAGCAGCTCACACGGATTTCACCACCTGGTCCCCGCATATCATGAAAGACGGATTCCTTGTGATCCATGATATCTTTTTCAACCCTGAAGAAGGAGGGCAGCCGCCCAGACAGGTGTATGAGATTGCCTTGGCAACAGGCCGTTATGAAGAACTTGAGATGACCAAAACGTTAGGGGTGCTCAAAGTAAAACACCCCTGATAAAAAGGAGTGCTATGCTTGATAATCTTCTGGAAACCATCAAACACTACTACCTGGAATGGTTGCCGTTTAATAAAGTCTTGGGTATATCCATTGACCACCTGGGATATGAAAATGGAGAGGCTGTCACTTCATTTCCAATGAAGCCTGATTTGATTGGAAATTCTGCTGCAGGAATCCTCCACGGCGGGGTTACGGCAGCAGTCATTGATTTAACAGGTGGACTAAGCGCACTGATTTCATGTGTTAAAGTAAATGAAGGGGCTACGCTGGAAGAGTTGCAGGCAAAATTGATTGCCTCGGCCACTATTGACATGCGGGTGGACTACCTTCGCCCTGGCAAAGGCGAGTCTTTTGAATGCAGAAGCCGGACCATAAGGGCCGGCTCCCGGATTGTTGTTTCTAAAATTGACCTGTTCAATGACAGCGAAGTACGTATCGCCACAGGCACTGCAACTTACATGATCGGTTGAAAATCAACTGGTTAACCTATTCTTGAACAACCCCAGTTCCATTGCAGTCAGGGCATTTCTGGTCCGGTTCGCAGATGCAGTCGTCAGTTCTGTCGTCTGGATCACTGGTGCGCCATTCTGCATTACATTCACAGTTTCCAACGAGGATTTTCTTGCCTTTGCATGTGGGACAGACTTTTTCTGATGCCATAGTATTCTCCTGATTTGCTGAATTTGTCAAAAATTGTGAACCTGATTCATAGAATAACCCATTTAAGTGGTTTGTAAAGAAAAAATGTGGAAGGGTGCATATTGAAATTTATATCCATGGGCGATATTATACACCTTATTTCTTAGTTTACGGAGACCATATATGCCCATAATTGAATGGACCGAAAAATTCAGTATTAACCATCCGGAGTTGGATGCCCAGCATAAAAAATGGGTTTCAATCTACAATGAAGCCCATGACAGGATGATGAATCCTGACCATAAAGGCTTTACTACAACCGGTATTGATGCCCTAAAAGAAATGAGGGAATATAGCAAATATCATTTCGTAAAAGAAGAAGAGGTGATGGCAGAATTAGAAATGCCGGACTTGGAAAAACATAAAAAAATCCACGCTCTTTTTTCCATAGAAATAGAAAAGATGATACAGGATCTTGAATCCGGTAATCATGTCCTCAATTCAGAAGTAATCAAACGCCTTGAAAACTGGTTAAGACAGCATATTCTCAAAGAAGATTTTAAACTAAAAGACTTGATTGATAAATCTAAAGCCAAATAACCCTTATTATAATCATGTTTAGGGCGTCTTGGGCTTGGGTGTTTCAGATCCTGCCGCCTTCTTTTTCATTTTATCCAACGCCTGTTTAAATTTTTTGCATGGATCTTCATACGAGACCCGTTGGGTAAACCAAACAAAATCAGCAGGTGGTACAGGATCAAAGCCGTCAAGTTCCAGGGGCGCAAGGTAATCATCCAGGTCTGCCTCTTCCCTGAAGATCTCCATCATGGCAAGGTTTATTTGGGAAATTTCCGGGTTCAAGTGTCTTATTCTGTCGATAACCCCAAGCCCAGATTCCGTATGTCCATTGCCCATGATAATGACAACAGGACCGGATTTAGTATCCTTATTTTCTCCTTGGTTTTTAGCCAGGCTTTCATAAAGCTGGACAATGGATAAAGCCATCCTGTCGTTCCTGGCAACCCATGTATCATAAAGCCTTTCAGTCATTTTTCCATGGTCCATGCCGCAATGGACTGCCTTGAATATGGATTTCATATAGGATTCATAAGCCGGGTTTGAAAGACCTGTGGAAAATAATTGCTTTTTTTCTATGGGAGTAAGGCCGGAAATTCCTTTTCTGGTAATCCTGCGTTTCTGTGTGGATGATAGGTCAAGTCCGGCTGGAGTCAGCTGATTGTCAGCAGCCAGGGTGAGCAGATCCCAGTAATAGGCCCACATTTTATCCGGCTGACCTTTCCATCCAAGTTTTTCCCGCATCCGGGTTTCAACTTTTTTTTCCATGTCCGGGGTGTGGGCTTTTTTTCGGGCATCCACAAGGTTGAGCAGCAAAGGCGTATCCTGAAAAGAGAAAAATTCAAACCCTACAGCAGGGGACCTGCCTTGATCTATAAGCTCTTGAATAATCCGCATCTGGATCGCATGATGCATTGGGTTGTCGTGTTTTTCAGATAGATAGATGACATCATGGTCAGCCAGAGTACTCACCAGGCTTTTATAATTTATGGGTTCCCCAGTATCTCCTTTTACGATTTTCCCGATTAAGGGGTCGTTGCGCATCACTTTCTTGGGTGCTGTGGCACAGGACCAGATCAAAGGAAACATTGAAAGAAGTGTAAAAATAGTAAGGTGCTTCATGTTTTCTCCTCAAAATGAAAGGGTTGAAGAAAATATAATGCTCTTTTGGTAAATTTAAACACTTGAGTAGGTAAAAGACTGAATTCCAGGATTTAATTAGCTGCTTGTACAAGATTTGATTCTGTCAATTTGGCCGTATAACATCTTTCTTCTTGCATTAGCAATGTCCTCAGGGTAAGTTCTGATGGTGTTTTCGGTAGTTTCAATAGTAACTATTTTCCTAAATAGACGGATTCCGTATAGTATACTATTTAATGATTCCGTATATTACACTGTTAGCACTTGGAGAGCACTCTATGATCAAGTCATTTGTAGTTGTGTCTTTTTGTTTGTTTTTGATTTCTTGTGACATGTCCTCTTCAGATACAGTTCAAGATCAGCTTGATGAATTAGCACCTGACGCAAAGCTATCGGACTTTCGATCAATTGAGTTTGAGGGGTTCACGCTATACTCTTACTTCATGGAAAACTTTTTTCCATCACCACCGGCCGAATTTATTGAGGATGGAAAGTTTCATCAATTTCGTGTGGACCATAAGGGTAAGAAAGTCTTGACCAACATGGTTTCCCCAACTGGAAAAAGATCGGGGTTAGATATATTTAATGCAAACAGTGAATTGCCAATACTTAGTCTTGTCGATTTAGATGGCGATGGGGTCTATGATTCGTTGACTTATACAATACAAGATGAAAATGGAGATGATATTGCAACAATCAGTGACCGTGATTTTGATGGCCAACCAGACACAAAAGTCGATTTCAGATCAAACAAAGGTTTTGCATGGATAGATGATGCCTGGCGGGAGATTACGATTCGTAACAAGGTGCGGTATGTCGAAATAGATGGCATATCAGAGCCCATTGAGCTTCTTGAAAACATATGGAAAAAAATTGAATAGAATATCAAAAGCCATTATTTTATGCCTATTTCTAACTGAGAAGAGTGTATGTGGGGTAGGAGGTTCAGGTTACCACCGAAAATTTGCTAACCAGTTAATACAGCAGAAATCCAGGGCGGAACGCGCATGCCAGATTGGAATTCAGTATTGCCCTGTCTTTTGCTGATCATGTCGTTAGCTTTTAAATAAGAAATAAAAATGGAAAATCAACTTGATAAATTTGGAAAATTTGTAATGGAAAACCTGAGAGATCGGGCAATAGAAAAATTCGAAAATTTGGCAGAAGGAGTTTACAAGGCGAAAGCTCATAGAAATCTCCAAAATGCATTAAGTTCATTGTCTCCAGACCAAATAGATATTGTTAGAAGATGTATTGTTGAATCAATTGATTCTGGAATTCACGATTTTTTATTCGCCATTCAAGAAAATCTTGATTTTGAAAATGATATTCAAATCAAAGTTGAAGGAACCAATATAGCCGAACTAAGTGATGGTCTTCATGGAGAATTATTCACAGAAGATGGTTGGCAAGCAAAATACAGTAAATTTGGTGAAGCACCAGATGAGAGTTAGAATTAAAGCTAACAAGAGTTTGCAGTGGACCGCCATGCCGCCTTCGATGGGGTCAAATATTCAAATTCATGGCAAATCCTTCGTAAGCCCAAAAATCTTGCGGGGCGGCCACTGAAACCAGGCGTTATCTCCCACAAGGAATAGAATAAAATGATTGCATATTGCGGAATAGATTGTTCGAAATGTAGAAG
>JAKSAU010000296.1 GCA_022361535.1 Desulfobacterales bacterium | reverse complement strand
GTCCCTTGCGAAAAGGGAAAATCGTCACCTTATGCGATGTGTCAGGTTCGGTCTGGTCTACGGCCAGATTCATGCTAAATATCCTCTACTCCCTCCAGGACTGTTTTGCACGGGTAAAATCCTATATCTTTATCGATCGTCCTTTAGACGTATCTCAGCTTTTTATGGCTCATGACGCCAATACGGCCGTAAAGAAAATTCTTAAGGACACCCGTCTCAATTACAATGCTAAAACAGATTACGGTCTTGTCTTCCAAGAGTTCCGGGATCATCACTTGGCGGACTTGGATAAGAAAACTACTTTCATCATCATGGGAGACGGCAGGTCAAATTATTTTAATCCAAGGGAGCCGGTATTGGAACTTCTGCGGGAACGGTGCCGCAGGCTGGTCTGGCTCAATCCTGAGCAAGAACGGTTTTGGGGAACAGGGGATTCGGAAATGATCCGGTATCGGCAGTATTGCAATGAAGCCAGGGCCTGCGGCAACCTAAATCAGTTGATTGACTTTATCCAGGACCTGGTACTTTAAAAACGTTAAGCATCTATAAGTTTACTGCAGGCTCAACCGTTTTAACTTTAAATCTATGGTTCTTGAATGGGGATTTCATATGAATAAGCAAAAAAATGGTTTTGTTCACAAGGTGGCGGATTTTGCCCGCCAATATATCTTGGTTCGCCCGGGACTAGGACGTGAAGAACAATTCCCCACGGATATTTGGAAGGCCATGGGAGAATGTGGTTTGTTGGATCCTCACGCGAAGGGTATTGATACGGCATCTCCATGTCAAAATATTGCTTCAGGAGCCATGGCTTTGGTTGAAAACGGAGGGAATTTAGGATTATCACTGTCATGGATGATCCACCATCTTGTTTCCCGATACCTTGTTTACCCTTATCTAAACAATGAAAAGCTACCTGGGTTTTGGGATGATATCCGATCAGGCAAATCCACAATCTGTCTGGCTGTGTCAGAGCCCAAGGCCGGTGCCCACCCTAAATTTATGTCTGTACAGGCAGATAAAAAAGATGATTTTTTTATTCTCTCCGGGCAGAAAACATATTTGACCAATGGCCCTATCTCCGACTATTTTTTGGTAGTGGCAATCACCGGTCAGACCCAGGGGAGAAAAGAATTTTCAGCCTTTTTAGTCGATAAAGAAGCACCCGGACTTAAAGTGGAGCCCCCAATGGACATTCCTTTTTTTAAACCTTCCCCCCATGGCGGAATTACAATGGAAGAATGTCGGGTGTCCACAGAAAAGCTCGTTGGAACGCCGGGCAGTGCCTATGAAGAAATGGTTCTTCCTTTCAGACGGTTGGAAGATGCTGCAATGACCGGATCTGTGGCCGGGGCCATGAGATTTATCCTTGCACAGACAGCAAAAACACTTGGAAACAGCGGCTCATTAGAAAAAGAAACGCATCAGGCATTGGGGAATCTTAAAGCAACCACAGATGCAGCAGTTTACTTGTCCGGTCAGATTTCATGCCTTGCTGACGCGCATGACGATCAGGATGCAGACCCGCTTATGGACAGCCTGGTCATACATTTCAAAGAAACAGCTTCATTATTTATGACCCGGATTAAAGAATTCTGGGAAAAAGCAGGTCATTGTCCGGACTCCCAAGTGGAGATACTTGCAAAGGATTTGTTGTCATCTTCAAAAATTGGGAAAACCGTTTCAGGTATCAAACAGCAGAAAATGGGTCAGCGCCTGTTAGACCTAACGGATTGATGCGTAATACTAAACCAGCAATTCCACTTTAATTCATTTAGATTATGACATTTGCCATATAGTTTTTCGTTTTGAACATTGGACTGCCGACTCATTGAGTAGGTCCAATCAGAATATTTTTTTGGCTGTCGCTATAGAGTAGAGCCTTAAAATTTTATTATAGGGGTAGATTGATTATCGGTAGCATCCTCAAGCGAAGGTATTGTCCGTTTGGGCACTTAGGCTCGTTTGTTCTAAGAAGACGGCATCAGACGGATTTTTGGAAAAAATT
>JAKSAU010000563.1 GCA_022361535.1 Desulfobacterales bacterium | reverse complement strand
GCACGGCTAAGATTCAGGCCCATCCTCATGACTGCTGCCACATTCATTCTTGGCATGATACCGTTGGTTGTTGCGACCGGTGCTGGAGCAAACTCAAGACAAGCACTTGGTACAGCCGTCTTCAGCGGAATGCTGGCAGCCACCATGCTACTGATATTTTTTGTCCCGGCGTTTTATGTTCTTATTCAGAAAATAAGTGAAAGAACTGTTTCCAGAATTAAAACAAACAAGAGCCAACCCCAAATAAAGAATCCAATATAAAACTATTGGTAACAAACTTATGGTTGGCTGAGAATCTATAATTGTCTCGAAAGACTATAAATGCAAGTAAAGAGGACGAATTTCGATTGACTGCTTTTTGCTTTAAACAAAGAGGACGGTATTGTGAATGTGGATTTAAGATATTTTTCAGGAACAGGCAACTCATATAAAATTATAAATGTATGTAAAAAAATCTTTGTTCAAAACGGCTGTAAGGTCACTCTTTCTTCTGTTATTAAAAAAGCAAGTATAAACAAAGACGCCGATTTAATAGGATTCTGTTTCCCGGTTTATGCATTTGGCATTCCAAGGATATGCAGGAAATATTTATTAGACTTACCTAAATTCGAACGCCCTATAAATGCATTTGTATTGATTACAGCAGGTGAGCCGGATGAATCCGGATTTGCTGTCATGGAAACGAATAAAATTCTAAAGAAAAAGGGGATTAATGTAACTTATACCAAAGTTATTCAAATGCCTGCAAACTGGACAGTATCAATGAACCCGCCTTCCAAAGAAGAGGCACGGTTAATAATCGAATCAGGAATAATTAAAGCAAAGAAAACAGCACACGAGATACTTGATGGCACGCTTCAATATCATACGTTCAATTATCCACCCAAGTACAGTAAATTTGTTTTCTTTAAAGACTATTACCTGTTCAAATGGTTAGGTCTCAGTAATTTGTGGAGAGATTTCAGAACTGACGAAACATGCGACTCGTGCGGATTGTGTGAAAAAGTGTGCCCAACAGACAGCATACGCATTGTAAATAATAAACCAAATTGGTCAAAAACTTGTGAACAATGCATGCGTTGTGTGAATTATTGTCCGAAACAAGCCATTTTCCAAAAAGCAGAAGGCAGCATAAAAGGCAAAAACACTTACTATGAACCAAGTTTTAGACCACTGAAAAACAAATAGAAAAGCCATTTCTTGAAATACAATTTGGCGAAAAAGTTACCGTCACAAATACCGACAATATTTTTGACACACTCAACACTTAGATGCAAAACTCAACTAGCAAGAAAAATCAAAAGAAAGGCTTTAATAATGTATTTAGCTTCTCTCCTATCAATCGAATTTGTTTGGTAATCCCCCAGTTAGCGATTTTTTCTACCAAGTCCGGCAAGCCCTATCAGGCCAGCACATAAAAGGAAAAAAGTGCCTGGTTCAGGGATGGTTGCAGGCGGAACATCTCCGTCACGAACAGCCCAAGCGTAGTAGGTATT
Source organism: Desulfobacterales bacterium (assembly GCA_022361535.1). Next base: position 1,679 of record JAKSAU010000563.1, on the reverse strand, counting down.
CAGCGGCCCAGCCTGTGGTTGGGTTCCGTCAAAAAAATTAAACGTACGTTTACCGCCTGAGGGTCCATCCGTACTTGACCAATAATCGTCCATGATGTTCAACAAGGAAACACTCCCAATCATCTGATCGCCTGTAAGATCATCACCAAGTGCTCCGCCGAGGTTATAGCGGTACATGTATCCCATTTCATTGTCAAGGGTTGACAACTCCCCCTCCAACCAATACGCAACAACATCTCCATCTCCGTTTACATCCAGGCTGGGCAGACGCCAGTTGTTATATCCCAGATAGTTTGCCGTATTAAGACCCGATATCCAATCATTGGCAGTGTCCCACGTCATTTGCCCATTTATATCAATGCCTGTTACACCAAAGTCCTCCGACGCTGCCAGATTTGCATTCTGCAGCCAAGTGATATTCAACGCATCATCGTATATGAGCCCACCACCACGATCAATAAGAAGCGCCCATGATGATGTCGAGACCCCTAAAACCAATGACAAGACCCATAACCACACAGTTAACTTTTTCATTTTTCTCCTCCTTTTGTTCCTCATGACGTTGTCGGATAAAAAAACTATTACATTCTGTAATCTTAATTTGCATAGCATACGATATTATAAGGGCCTTTATGGAAAACCCTTTTGGTCAACTTAATTGGGGGTTGTCTGAACTCAAGGCTAAATGGTGCCTCAAACAGCTTCACCCAGCTAAACACCCCATATGCCATCATCGGGTTTTCTAACCACCTGAACGACAAGTTTTCCGGCTTTCAGTCCAGCGATGTGTAGGTAATAGTCAACTTATCATGAACTTGGTATGTATCCGTGCGAAGTGTACTTTAAAAAGAACTAAGCCGTTGATATTTGAGCTCATTTCTTTTTAAACTCAGCCATTTAAAACATGAGCAACTGGCTCTTTTTAGTCAGCCCAGTAAGATTTCGCCTATCAGTTGAAGAGTTGTGTGCATCTATCATTTAGAGACATCTGTGTATGGTTCTGGGATTCACAGATGACACATTCAAAAAAGCAGAAATTACCAGACATGTCAATCAGGGAAACCCTTAGAATTTAAAAAAAAATTTAAGACAAACTCAAGAGCAACCAGGTTTCTGAAAAATCAAAAAGTTCATAAACTCAAACCTGATCATAATGATCAATGGGATTTAAGGCCGACCCATCCAAAAAGAAAGTGTTAGGATAGGGGGCCCCGAAAAGATTGCCTTGCATTCTGGTTTGAATGAAAATCCTCAATTAAGTTGACAATCAGATCTCATAAAAGGTACAGCCATTAATCTGATAATCTTATTTCAATTTGTTTACGGCAAAATTTACTGGGAGAAGGGAATGATCAATTCTCAAAAGGTAACTGAAAACGGTTACGAGGTCGTTTTTACAGGTCTTATAACTTCCAAGGAGATGTTTGATATAGGGGAAAGCTTTAAATCAGACCCCAATTTTGTAAATTTTGACTACATCCTCATGTGGTTTACGAAAATTGAAAATATGCTTATTGATACCAACGAAATTCGTCAATTAGCCCACCTTGACAAAAAAGCGTCAAAAAGAAACCCCGAGATCCGTTTTGCTGTAGCTACAGATTCTGATCTGGTTTTTGGATTGGCAAGAATGTGGGAAGCCTTTTATGGCAAAGGCCCTTGGAAACCAATGGTATTTG
>JAKSAU010001223.1 GCA_022361535.1 Desulfobacterales bacterium | reverse complement strand
GGCACAGGAAGCAGCCAAATACCTGTCACATGATCCGGATGACAAGCAAATTGAATTCGCCTGTACCAAAGTGGTTGAGGAAATGGCATTTGGAAACAACCAACGGGGAAGCAGAACCTATCGGGAGAAATTGGCTAAAACTCTGGTTAAAAGGGGGATTGAAGCCATATGCAGTTAACATGCGTTATCAACGAAGTTGAATATACCAAAGAAATTGCCCCGGATGCCCTGCTTTTGGATTTCCTAAGATCTTTAAATTTTTTATCGGTTAAACAAGGCTGCGATACAACAAACTGCGGGCTGTGCACCGTTTGGGTAGACGGAAAGCCCGTACTTTCCTGCGCCATGCCTGCGGCTCGCGTACAGGGCTGTGCAGTCACAACCATTGAAGGAGTTGACGAAAAAGCCGCTAAATTTGCTGAATTCATGGCAGACCAGGGATCAGACCAGTGCGGGTATTGTAGCCCCGGCCTGGTGATGACTGTTCTTGCCATGGAAAAAGAACTGCCTCATCCCACCTCTGAACAGATAAAGCATTACCTTGCCGGCAATTTATGCCGCTGTACAGGGTATGTCAGCCAGATGCGGGCCATTGAGAATTACCTTAAACGTACAGGGGCTAAGGGGGCATCATGAAATATGTAAACAAAGGCATACCCAAACTGGATGCCATGGCCCTCGTCACAGGCAAACCTGTGTATACCGACGATATTGCCCCGGACAACTGCCTTATTGTCAAAATTCTTCGCAGCCCTCATGCCTTTGCAAAAATAAAGGGAATTGATACCAAGACAGCTGAACAATTTCCCGGTGTTGCCTGCGTTCTGACATACAAAGATGTTCCTGATAAACGGTTTACCATGGCAGGACAGTCATTTCCCGAACCCAGCCCATACGACCGCCTTATCCTGGACCGTTTGGTACGGTACGTAGGAGACCCTGTGGCGATTGTCGCTGCAAAAACAGCAAAACAGGCAGACCATGCATTAAAAGCCATCAAAGTAACTTATGAGGTGCTTGAACCTGTGCTTGACCCGGAGCAGGCAATGGGAAACGATAGTATCATCCACCCGGAAGACAGCTACCACGTTAATTTTGATATCGGCAACGATGTAAAAAACAATGTCTGCAGTTCAGGGGAATTCTCCCACGGAGATGTTGATACTGCCTTTGAAGCAGCCGATGTCATTGTGGATGAGACCTATGAGACTTGCGCCAACAACCAGGCCATGATGGAAACCTTCAGGACCTTCTCTTATATGGATCATACCGGCCGCCTGGTTCTTGTTGCATCCACCCAGGTGCCATTCCATGTCCGTGCCATTGCCGCCCGGGCTCTGGATATTCCAAAACAAAAAATTCGAGTCATCAAACCCAGGATCGGGGGTGGTTTCGGTGCAAAGCAAACTCTTGTGGCCGAACTGTTTCCAGCCATTGTTACCTTGAAAACAGGACTGCCTGCCAAGATAGTATTTACCCGGCAGGAGTGCTTTACCGCATCCACCAGCCGCCATGCCATGAAAGTCCGGATTCGCCTTGGTGCGGACAACAAAGGTAATCTACTGGGAATCTATGTGGATACGTTGTCCAATACTGGTGCTTACGGAGAACACGGCCCAACCACAGTAGGCTTGTCCGGTCACAAGACCATGCCTTTGTACAACAAAGCCAAGGCACTCAAGTTCACCTACAATGTCGTTTATACCAATACCATGTCTGCCGGAGCGTTCAGGGGATACGGTGCTACCCAGGGCACCTTTGCCATGGAATCTGCCATGGATGAACTGGCTAAAAAACTCGACATGGACCCAATGGCCTTACGCCTTAAAAACCTGGTGCAGGAAGGTGAGCTAATGCCAGGATATTACGGGGAGCAGCTTAATGCCTGCACCCTTGACCAGTGTATTGCCCGCGGCAAAAAAATGATCGGCTGGGATGAGATATATCCATTTAAAAAGATATCAGATTCACGGGTCATGGCAGTGGGGTCCGCCATTACCATGCAGGGTTCAAGTATTGCCAACATTGATACCGCCTCGGTCGAACTTCGACTACAGGATGACGGGTTTTACACCTTGATGATCGGTGCGGCAGATATGGGCACAGGCTGTGATACCATCCTTGTCCAGATGGCAGCCGAAGTGCTCAACTGCCCTATGTCACGGATCATCATCTCACAGGTGGATACAGACCATTCTCCCTATGACACTGGGTCTTATGCCTCAGCCACCACCTATCTTACCGGGATGTCCGTGGTCAAAGCAGGGCAGGACCTGATCAAACAAATGACTGATGCTGCCGGAGAAAAGTTGGGCGTTGACCCTGATGATCTTTCATTTGACGGTGAGAGCTTTACTGCAGGTGATGGAGAAAGCGTATCTATCAGTCTTGAAAACTTAGCCCAGAAACTTGCTGTGGGCCATGGTGCCTGCCTGTCGGCAGCAGCAACAAGCTCAAGTCCAGTATCCCCGCCCCCGTTCATGGCAGGGTTTGCAAAGATCGAGTTGGATCTTGAGACAGGACAAGTATTTGTTCGGGACTATGCGGGCGTCGTTGACTGCGGAACACCCATAAACACCAACCTTGCACGTGTACAGACCGAAGGAGGTATCGTTCAGGGGATTGGTATGGCCCTGTTCGAGGAGATCACATACAACAGCGCCGGAAAAATGATGAATTCAAGCTTTATGCAGTATAAAATGCCTTCCCGGCTGGATATAGGGGATGTCAGGGTAGAAT
>JAKSAU010001213.1 GCA_022361535.1 Desulfobacterales bacterium | reverse complement strand
GGCGTCCATCGTCGAGTAGTCGAAGCCGTGGCGCTCGATGAGGTCGTTCAGCGGCTCGATGTACCCGTTGGCGTTCTGGGCGAAGATGTCGGTGCCGCGCTTCTGCATGTAGGCGTCCATGGACATGCCGCCGGCCAGAAGGGTCGTCAGCTTCGACTCGTAGTCCGCCGGGGGGATGTACTGGGGATTGATCCTGACGTCCAGGCCCTGCTCGTTGAACGCGTCGAACAGCATGGAATACTGATCGTCCCCGTCCGACCAAGTGTAAAAGTCGACGGACACCGGGCCGTCGGCGCCGCCGGCGCCATCCGCGTCTCCCGCCGCGTAACAGAACGCGGCCGAGAGGACCAGCAACAGAACCAAGATGTTGAACTTCTTCATTTCAACGCTCCTTTTTCAGGTGATGGCGCAAATTATCAACCCGGGGCGAATCGGCGGCATACTTTCGAATGTTACGGAAACTCACCAGCTTACCGAAATCAACTCACAAATTTGCGACGAAATTGCATTTTTTATCGCTTGCGCCGGAAAGCATCGGGGGTGAGGCCCTTGAACTTCTTGAAACTGGTGATGAAGGAGTTGTAGCTGGTGAACCCCGCGTCCCGGTACAGCTCCTTCACCGGGGCCTCGGATTCGCAGAGAAGCCGGGCGGCTTCCTCGATGCGGGTCCGGGTGATCTCCTCGGAAAGCGAACGCCCGGTGCCCGCCTTGTAGATCTGCCGAAGGTAGTTCGGCGACAGTTTCATGTCGTCGGCGAGGACGTGGACGCAGAAGGCCGGATCGCGGAAGGAGTCCTCGATGCGGCGTTCGATGCCGTTCAGGTGGACCAGGCTCTTCCGGTGGATCCGGTGATACTCCGCCACCAGGGTGTCGAGGATGCCGTGGAAGAGCCGGCGGAACGAGTCCAGGGTCTCCAGGGTTTCGGGATTGGAGCGCACCTTCTGCATGAGGATCTGGAGATCCGGCGATTCGAGGTCCTGGAGAAAGCGCAGGATCCGGTAGCAGAGGATCCGGATATGCTGCAGGAAATCACGGTAGGTGGCGCTCGCCAGGCCGTCGGCGATGAGATCCAGGGTCTCGTGGGCCTTGTCGCCGTGGTTCTGCCGGATCGCCAGGAAGAGCCGGTCGGCGGTTTCCGCCGGGAAGATCCTGGTGCCCTTGTCCTGGTTCGAGTAGGCGTTGAACTGACCGAAGCCGGCGGCGAACTTGGCGTTGGCCGCCGCCATGGCCCGGGTGAACAGGACGTGCAGCGAGCCCGCCTCGGGGTCGT
>JAKSAU010000833.1 GCA_022361535.1 Desulfobacterales bacterium | reverse complement strand
TGGAACGGCAAAAGCATCCGGCATTGCCCATGACCATGGAAGCGCCATCCAGGAAACCAGGCTGTGGATCTGAGCGCCTGAATTAAACAAGGTGGACTGCCACCCAAAGGCAAGATCGGTCACCATGACCCGGAACAGGGTACCGCCAAGAGCACCTGAAGAAAACCCTAAAGCAGCCAGGGAAGAAAGCATAAAAAAAGGCCAAAACAACAGGTTTCTATATTCCCTGGTATCCAACCGCGCCAAACGGCCATCTGCATGGGCAGATGAAAGAAAATGCCCTTCCGGCTGTTTAGATAATTTTTGAAACAGGGCGTAAAACTTTGTGACAAATACGCGGAAACTCAATCCTTGTATTAAAGAGTAACCCATGTGTCCACGACCGCTGGCCTCCAGCCGGAGACGGCGTAATACGACCATGGCTGCAACAAGAAAAAGCACAATCTGAAGCAAAATAAAAAACGCAACAAACAGGGTGACATTCACCGGTCTGCTTCCATGATAGGCCAAAAAAGAATATGAGGTCAGCCATCCGGCGAAAAGACTTATAAAGATGATTATTCTAACTGCCCACCGGTATAAAGAATCAAACAGGGAACCGGGAAGCCTCGGTTCCGAATCTTTGCCTGCCTCATGAAAAAACAAAAGCCTGCGGTAGTCAAGCCAGGCTGCCATCAAACGGGTGTCATCAAGCTCAGGTTTGCTGATTTGTTGGAAAATATCCCTGTCCCGGGCAGCAATTGCCTCTGATTCTCCAGCCTCGGCATTGTCATCCAGGCCAAGGAGAAAATCCAGATCAACGATATCTTTGAGAGACATGGTCATGCCTGGTTTTAACAAATCACGGCATTTTTCACAATTGCCTTTGAGAAATCATCCAGCAGGGTTGAATCCAGGTTCCACCGGTGCCAGTACAAGGATACCTGCCAAGTGGTATCCGGTACAAGTTCCACCAGATTCCCATTTTCAAGATACGGCATAGATTGTAAATCCGGCACCATTCCATAGGCCTGGCTGTCCAGGATTATGACGACAAACTGCTCTGAAGATGGAACAAAATGAATTGGGATGTCTCGCATGCATTCAGAAGAGATTGCCTTTCCAATATATCGTGCATGCAGATCATCATGCTGATTGTAAATCACGGCAGGTGCGGCTTTTAAGCCTTCTTGGGTCAGGCCTGATGCAAAGTATTGGGCTTTGAATTCCGGTGTAGCCACCATGCGGTAATTCATATTACCCAAATGTGACACCTTGCATCCCTGCACCGGTGTTTGCTCGGATGAAATGCACCCTAACACCTCTCCGTTCCGCAACAGCTTATGGGTCTGGTCTTGATCATCCACCCGCAGATCCAAAACAACCTTCCGGTCTTTTAGAAATGGGGAGACAGCCGGATAAAACCAGGTGGCAAGGCTGTCTGCATTGATTCCCAATGCCATGGTTCTGAACGATGATCCACCTTCTAACTTTAGACTAGCTGCCAGGTCTCCTTCAAGCTGGCGGACCTGTATAAAATGCTTGAGCAGCGCCTGGCCTTCGTGGGTCGGTACAGGAGGGGTGGTTCGGGTCAGCAGCACCATGCCGGTCTGATCCTCCAGCAGCTTGACCCGCTGGGATACAGCCGACTGTGTAATGTTCAGTTGTCGGGCTGCTTTGTCAAACCCGCCTTCCGCAACAACCCGTTCCAAAGCTTCCAATAGTTTATAGTCCAACATGTTCTTTTCTTTACCACACTACGACAGCTTGTAAAGCCTGATACTATTCTCACCAATTTTTTAGATCTCTGTTTTTAAAATAAATTTACACCTCAAATGGTTACACCGGCCACACGAAGCACAGCCTACCCTCCGGATAATTCTCTTATTTCACCAAGTTACTCTGATCCTGATATACTATTTCCTCTTGCAATACCTTCCACAGTAAGGCTAATCTCCAATTTAGGTTATCTTTAAGCTTCTTCCTTGGTAATAACGATAGTTAAAACTTATCAAGGCAAGTTGCTCTGATAATAAATGGTCATTTTATGCGAAATGAATCTAAAAAAGGAATTAACAAATGGCGAAACTATGTCCTAATTGTGTAAATGTTAAGTTAAGAATTGCCGACCGCAAAGGAATTGAAATCGACTATTGTCCTCAATGCAGTGGTATTTGGCTGGACTGCGGAGAATTAAACAAAATCATTGATCGGTCTGCCTCTAAAGGACAAAGTTCAAACCTGAATAAAACTAAAATTTTGAAAAAACACAGCCACTCAAAAGCCAAAACTGCTGTCAAAGCCGTAGATACTGTCTTTGATATTTTAGATTTCTTTTCAGACGACTAAACAGCATAGATATGAGCTAAAGCGCTAAGAAAAAAACAGGCCACAAGAAGTATTTGCAGTATGGCTTCATGAATATGCAAAATCAAAGAGGCAGCTATGACGCCAGCGCCAATAAAAGAGACGATTTCATTCGATGATTTTCAAAAATTAGATATTAGAGTAGGAACCATTGTATCGGTTTCTGAAGTTAAAAAATCAAACAAATTGATGAAGTTGGAAGTTGATTTTGGAGATCACATTCGTTCGATTCTTGCCGGTATAAGGCAAGAAAGAGAAAATCCCAAAGAAATTGAAGGAAAGCAAGCATTGTTTGTGGTCAATTTACCTGAGAGAAAAATGGCAGGTGAACTTTCTCAAGGAATGCTGTTTGATATTGGCTATGCCGATAAAATAACACCCTGCCTTGCAATGCCCGAGTCCCAAGTACCAAATGGTTCAAGAGCAGGATGATCAAATCTGAATCTATGAAACCCCATTTTGAGATAGCAGACCTCAAAGACGCCCCAAAGCTCACGCTAATTTCAATTGAGGCATTTCATACAGACGATACGGTTGCAGGAAGAAACTCAAAAGGCGGGCCCCCGGGATATGATTCAATTGCATTTCATGAACAAATGATCCAAGAATCAACAAAGTTTTTCACAATCAAGGTTGATAAAAAAATTGTTGGAGGATTTTGGTTTAATCAAGAGAACTTGGAAAACGCTTATCTATATCGCGTATTTCTCGATCCTGAGTTTCATCGAAAGGGTATTGGATTACAAGCATTCCTCTTTCTATTTGAAAACTTTCCAGATATTAAAGTCTGGACTCTAAAGGTGCCTACCTGGAATACCAGGACACCAAAATTCTACAAAAAGCTGGGATTTAAAATCGTAGATAAATCAGATCGCTTTTTGTTATTTAAAAGAACCTGGTGTAAATAGACGCATCAAAATGGAGGTTCGATTCATTTAGCCTTTGGGGACGAAACGAAAAGCCGAAGTGAGAGTCCGGCACCGGCAGAAAACAGATACATAACGCATATATAGCCTGCCGATGCCGTAGGGTTTATACGTTGTAGTTCAATTCCTGAACAGGAAGCACATCGCCATCTTCCGTGAGTGCCACAGATGTTTTAGAGATTCTTGCCCAAGTATCATTTTCATTATCTGTCAGATCAAAGGAAGATTCCACACCGGCAAGATAAATAGCCCCAATGCCGGTATCCTGGAGCCGGGTCAGTGTCATGCCACCGGATTCAGCACTTTGCCATAGGGTAAGTTGGTCAAATACCGCATCATTTTCATCTATCCAGTTGTTTCCATCCAGATCATATTCAGCTAACTCACCAAACCCACTGCCGGTAGAAGGGCCGAACAATTCAGATCCGTCATTGATAATCCCGTCCTCATTTAGGTCAAGAGCAAGGAACCCCATGCCGGGACCGGGTGCCGGCATATCTTCCAAATCCCCGTCAAGATCAAGATCAAAGGAAAATTCTGTGCCGGATAAAAGCGGTGCTGTCATATCTGTCCGGATAATCAATGGATCTATGAGGGCCACTCCAGACTCTGTCCAGGTAAACGCATCCTCCCTGAGAAACGTACGATCCATCTGAAATTGGAAATTAAAATCAATTTCCCGGTTGTCTGCTGTCCTGACAATACCGTCAGCAAAAACATGGGTTGATTCGGATTCTTCGTAGGTTTCTGTATGGGTCTGGCTATAGTTCCAGGACAAGTATTGAGTGGTATCGGTTCTTTCAAGTGACATGGCGTACACCTGGTTAAACTTATCCAGATAACACTGACAGCCGTCAACCATCATTGACTCAAGCGCTTCCATAAGCTTTGAGGCGATTTGCCGCATTTTTTCCAGTTCAAACAAGAACCGGTCAGAAAGAGATACCAACTCCTGATCCTCAACCGATACGGAATAAAACCACTCACTTGTTCGTTCGAACCGTCTTGATACATTAAAGGACACCTCCTGGGCACCGGAATCATCAGATGAAATAGAATGGGACTCTGTTATCTGGCGCGTCCGGTTATCAGTCTCACCCAATCGGGTGTCCATAAGGTCCACAAATGAAAGTTCCCGTGTGAATTCACTGGAATAACTTTCCGTATAGGTTCTTGTTGAGCTAAGGTCTAAATCGAAAGATTCAATCTTCAATTTCGCCCCCTTTTCATAGTGCCGGCTGCTTCATCCTCATGAATCAGGGCCGAAATTCAGTATACCGGCAACCTCCGATGCTGCCGGGCCATTTATATTTTAAGCAAAACTTGTACCTATAAAGCTATCCATTTGAATTCATAAAACATTCATTTTTTTCATAAAAATTTAAGAAATAAATCCAGGAAAAATCTTCCTGCCAAAGACTAGTTTTGCCCGGTATTGGAAGGTGTTGTATATTTTTGCACCATTTTCTCCAGAACTTCGTAGGGTTGAGCGCCAACCAGCCGGTCAAGGCCCATGAAAAAGGTTGGTGCCGCTGTCACTCCTTTGGCCCTGGACAACTCCCAATCCTTGTCTACAGCTTGTGCAAAAGTTCTCTCTTCAAGGACTTTTTTGGCATCTTGCCTATCGAGCCCCACAGTTGCTGCCATATCCAATAAAACGGAATGGTCGGCAATATTGTCCCCTCGGGCAAAATAAGCCCTGAATGCCTCATTATGAAATTCGTGGCCTTTGCCGCAGGATTCCGCCCACAGCCCAAGCTCCTGAGCCATTCGGCTGTTATAGGTCATTGTCCGCTTACCCATTTCCAGATCAAAACGTGCAGCCACCGCCTGGAGTTCTGTCATGGCTTTATCCACATCAATGGGCAATCCCTTTTTTTTGAACAGGTCATCCATACTCAGACCTTGTTCAGGGGTATCGGGATGAAGAGGGAAGGCCCGCCAACGGACGGCAACATTATATTTTTTTTCTAATCGTTCAATACTCCCGGTAATGAAGTAGCACCAGGGTCAAACGTAGTCTGAAAAGATCTCAAGTACGTGTTTACGGGGTTCTGAGCCTTTATTTTCAGTGTTTTCTAAATTGTCCATTTTAACTCCAATTTACCAGTTTTTACCTGAATTTTTACCGGATTGGTAACAATGTTACCAACCATTTTACTAACATAATCACAGGGAAAAAGATGAACAGTACAAAAATAAAAAAAGGGAACGCGGTTTGGCGGCCAGCTCCCTTTTTTGATTCGTCAGTTCCCCGTGTAAGGAGTTCCGATTTATATGAACACTATCATCAATCGTTTTAAAAATCAAAGAGTTTCCCAACTTATCCACCTTCGAAACCGTCCCAAAAACTCTTTCCCTGATCGTGTTGAAAATTGCCATCGGCTAAAATCAAAACGATCAACCAGTGTGTCACTACGAAAAAAAGAGGGAGCAAAAAAAGCCCACTACGGTGATTTGCAGACGTGCGGTTCTGTATGGTCGTGTCAAGTTTGTGCTTCCATCATTTCTGAACGCCGCTGCCAGCAGGTCCAGGAGTCCTGCGATATTTGGAGAAACCGAGATTGCCAAAACTCAGTTGCAATGATCACCTGGACAACGCCTCACAAGATCAGACAGCCTTTATCCGAAGTCCTCCACGTTCAAGACAGGGCTATGCGGATCATGAAACAACAGCCCCAAAGGGGTCTATATTCGGTTTATCGAACTATCATGGAAGAAATGTGTTCTGTAGGGGCATACACAGGCAGGGAAAATACTTTTGGTCAAAGAAATGGTTGGCACCCTCACCGGCATGATCTTCATTTCATGATCCGTGCAAATACCTCCCAACTCAAAAAATGGCGTCATGCTTTATCCGTGGCCTGGGCGGTTGCCTTTTTGAAGGCCGGTGGAGATATAGATAATTTTGATGCTTTTTGTTCCAGATCCGTAAGAATTGATCAAATCAACTCTGATGATGGCTTTGATCGTATCTCAAAATATATCACTACGGTTGAAGGTGAAAACTGGAGCTTAGCCAAAGAAGCAACAAAAGGTATCGTTAAATTCGGAAAAAACGGCAATATAACACCTTTTGGTATGCTCGAAGCTATCCGTCAGGGTGATCCCCATTCCCGCCTTTATTCGGCTAAATTTTGGGAATACGCACAAACCATGAAAGGCAAAAAACAGTTTTTCCCCACCCCCGGCCTTTCAAAGTTCCTGGGAATTGTTAACAAGACCGATGACGAACTTTTGAAAGAAAACAGCACCGGCAATCATTACGCATTCATCACCAATGACCAGTGGACTGATATCAATGCCCTGGAAATCAAAGGAGAAGTGCTGGCGATCACTGAACACATGAATGAGTTCGAATTTATGGATGAGTTGGACAAACTGATTCAAGCATACCAGGCTGATAAGGCCGCTTAAAAGAAACAAGCTGACAGCAGAATGGCCGTTCCGCTGCCAGCTCTAATACCAACCCCTATCGAGGAGGAGTTAGTACTATGAAAGTATCTACCAAAAAACAAACAAAAGCAAATGGATCTGATCCCAAACTACTTAACAGTATTGTCGGTGATTACGTGGATGAAATACAGGCTTTAGCTGAACGTGTTGGATTTTTTGCATACATCATGAGGGAACTACCGGAAGAAGGCAGACTATATGATCCTCACAATCATTCTTTTGCGGATCTTCTTGAAGCTACCTGCGATGAAATCCACTCCAACGCAAACACTATAAAAGCTTTTCTTGATGACCTAAAATAGAAAGGGACCACTATGAAAAAGACCACTCTGGATTTTAAACCTAAAGGTGATTTATTCACTCAAGTAACAGCTTCTCTTCCTAAGCCTTATTTTGATCTGATCCGTATCCTTGTAGCCCAGAACAAGGCTTCGACTGCAGAAGTGGTTCGGTATATCATTTGCGATTACCTCCGGACGATGTGCCCAAATCTTCCAGAATATCATTTTGATCCGAAACCAGGCCCAGGTAAAAAGGCTTGAAATACACAGTAGTCATTACCGGGAGTAGGAATATCCCCGGTAATGGCTACCGAGTGAGTTCAATCATCTTATAATTCAATCTGAGAAGAGCATAGCATTTGAATTTAGTGAAAGATCAAATTCCTTGTTTATTTGATTCAATAATTCTTTAGTAAAATTACTCTGCCTCTTTTTTATTAGTTCAATATAATCGATTAATCCATCAACAGTTACTAAATCTACTCTGTAGCTTCTTTGTTTATAATTTAGAGTTTTATATTGAAACTTAAAAGCTGCCGACTTCACCTCTTCAATGGATATTTGATTGTTCTCGTCTAGTTCTGCTGAGGCTAAAACTCCGTCTAGTACTACGATGGGTTGGTGAAAAGAAATTTCTGATGAATCTTCGATAATATCGTCGGATACTTTATTACCATCACTGCCGTATTGTTCCTTATATGCTTCCGCAGCTTTGCAGGCGCTTAAAAAAGCTTTATACCATTGAGATGGTTGGCTTGGATTTTTAAATGCCTCATGTATTCCCGTACCTTCCCACCCATTGGCTTTCAATAAAGAATGCTTACGAAGTGACTTAGACAAAAACCTTGGTTTGCATGGTAAGTTTATAGAGTTTATTAGGTTATTCCAAGCACAGGAATCAAAAGGCTCTTCTACAGATTTTTTAAAAACAATCCATGGTTTCTCGGTTTTTTTTACTTCAACAAATAAGTACCAAAAATTTCTTACCAGATAGTTTCTTTTGTGCTTAATAAAACTTGATCTGTGGGAAATAATATCAATCTCCCGCGATTTGTTCTCATCTTTATCGAAATACGCAGACCCCCCAGATAAGGACCAACCGTGATCATAGAGAATTTTTCTAACATTTAGTTCTGATGCGAATCCAGATTTTTGAATATCTTTTTTGATTTTTCTTATCAATACGTCATCCATGTTGAGTAATGGCCCTTATTCTTTTTGGATAATGGTGCTTATATGTGTCAATTTTATTATATTTATTCTGTATAGCATATATTACACAGGGATCATTATGAAATATGGTTTATAAATAATTATACCCCCTGCCTGGGCTATGCCCTCATTCTGCTTTAGGCAGTCGTGTTTTGGTCGAAGCCAATGCGGTCTGCCCTGCTCCTATTATCAGTCTGCACCAGAATGATTTTTTTTAACTGGTCGACTTGATTATACTGAGAGTCTGAGGCGGTTATACAGACTACTCAAATGGCAATTTAACTAATCAACTCGTCCACCTGGAAAGTAAGCGCCCTGGGTATAGATTGTTTTAAAAGCATCACCGGCCTGACTAAAAACAGCTTTGCGCTGATAACACTCTACTCGGATGAACCAATGCGTTTGGTAGAGAATGACCCGGAACCGTCTTTAAAGTGTTGCGTTAACGTTCGTTCGTCGAAGTCGATCCCGGTCGGTGTTCCAGCTCTCCCTTCTGGCCGTAAGTTAAATTCCCTCTTTGTTAACAAAAAAGGCACACCGTCACAGCTTGAAGTGTTGTGCCAGAATTCGACGATAGGAGCCTCGGTGTAGTCGGTGGCTTTAGCCCAGGGGCCGGGCATGTGGGAGGACCGGAGCGCCCGCGGCTCGCCCCCGAGCGGCCGCACCGGACCGGACCATTTGACCGGCCCCCTTGGTAAGTATGCGAATACACGGAACTGACCACGACTGGCGCGGGTTTCAGCCTTTCTACTTTTTTCCTGAAATTTTGCTTATTGTAATTGTCTATTCCTGTACACTATGTGTATTTTTTATAATCCTAACATATATCGATACTCTGCGTAACATTCGCCACAAAGAGCGTCCTTAAAGGTTTCTTCATCATTCCATGTAACCATGGTTGTTTTTCCATCAAAAACTCTTCCGCAATTACAGCACTTTTCGTTCGGTTCAGCTTTTTGCTTTGCCTTTATCCCAGACTCAATTTCAGAAACTCTGTTTTTCAGTTCCTCAGAATATCTTTTTATTCCGTCCATTTCACTTTGCAATTTTTCTGTGTAAGCTTTATACGCTTCAGCTTTATTAAGCTCTTGTTGATATTCGTTTTTTAAGGTTTTCAGTTGATCTATTTTGTAACCATCAACCTGAATTTCAGTCTCCCAACCACGAGACCTTGAATCAAGAAATTCTTTCACTTCATTATATTGAGACCAGGATTCAACAAATTTTATTTTATTGGCTGAGTCACCAAGAATACTCACTATTTTTTCTCGTTCTTCATTCGGGCAACAAATTATTTCAATATCATCATAATCGAATTGAAAACCGTCTTTGCCTGGATAACGCCACTCCCTTTCCCAGATGAAACCCTGTTTGGTCTCATTTTCCATAAGAGAATTCATGAGCGGCATAATTTGATCGGATATTTCTTTAGATATTTCTTGAAGTGGATTTTGCGGATCTCCAGTTGTCAGTCCGCTCAGTTGTCTAATTTTACCAACCAAAGCGGAGTCAAAATACAAGGCAGGTCTTACCCCCTTCTCTATGAGACGCTCTTTTGAGAAGCCTACTCCATAACGCAGATCCATTTGCCAACGTTTAAAACGGATGTATCTGAAGGCATCAATTGCGAAAATTGGGGATTCAGTAAAACAAACAACCGATTCGTCATACCAACTTTTTGCATCTAATGGTCTATTGGATTTAATTATACCGTTCCCATCCTCACCGGAATTCAGTATGCCAAGTATCGAATTTTTGGCAGTCATATGCACTAAATAAGGTGACATATCAGGTTTTTCAAATGGACGAAGCTGAAAAGCTGGCGTACCGATTTTATATTCAATCCAAGGTCCTCTTCCATTTGGATCGGGCGGTGGAAGACTCATATTTTCTCCTCTTCTTAATATCCATAAAAATTTTCTATATTTTTATGAAGATCCTATCTTGATGTCAATCAGTAAACTACCCCAATATAAGTTTGTACCAGATCACCTATAAATTACTTGACATACCCTGCATACCCAGTCTATAGTTCGCATAAAAATAGTTTTTTCTTAATGTAAAGAATTAGAGGGGATAAAATGACCGAAGAAAAAAAACAAATCTCGCCAATTCAATTTAAACCTTCACGCGAACTTGACGAGCGGTTAGATAGGCTTGCAAAAAAAGCTGATCTGTCTAAGGCCCAATTAGTGAGCAATATCATTACTGAAGTCTCTAAAGACCTTGAAATGTGTGAAAAAGTTGGGGTTTATCAGTTTGGCGTTTTATTACGAAATATGAGTGAAAATTTATCTGAATGGGCAGAAAGAATCAGAATGAAAAAAGTTGATCCGCTATAAGAGCATAAAATTCCATTGGGGGGTTGTTATCCAAGCATATACATTAAATATTAATGACGCTTCTAAGGCCTTCGGGTTTGCGCCTCAGACGTTGTATAATTGGATAAATAACGGGAAATTAATCCGGGGCGTTCATTATCTAAAGGTTGCAAGAAAACCACTCATCAAAGTGAAAGAATTTATCCAATGGATGGAGGAACAAGATGGGAGTAGGTAAACGAGGAAACACTCTGGTTATTGATTTTAGATGTTATTTACCAGATGGCCGTCGAGTCCGTTGTGTAGAACGAGAAGGCAAAGAGACTGCTACAAATCTAAAACGAGTCAAGCAAAAGTGTAAAGCAATTGAATACCACATTGGGCAGGGCACTTTTAATTATCTGAGATTCTTTCCCCATGGTTCAAAAGCTAAACAGTTCACACTTCAGGACCAGTCTCAAATAACCTATGCCGAATTTCGTACGAACTGGGTTGAAGAATTAGCGATAAGAAAAGGGACTGAGGACAATTATACCTACCCCTACAAAAATTACATCAAACCATATTTTGGGCATTGGCACCTATCGGATATTACGGAGCATGAAATAAAAGTTTTCCGTAAAAAACTGCTTGAACGTGGCCTGAAGCCATCCACCGTGAACCAATACATCAAAGTCTTTTGTATGCCTTTGAAAGATGCTGCCAAACAAGGGTTCATCACTCAAAGTCCATGTGAAGAAATACGAAAGGTAAAAGAGAGTAAAGCTCATATAGATCCGTTCACCTTTGATGAACTGAAACACTTACTGAATTCTTTGAAAGAAAAAGACCCTGAATGGCATGATCTTGTTTTATTTTGGAGCCGGACCGGGGTTCGTCCTGGAGAACTAATGGCTTTACGTTGGGAGAGTGTCGACTTTTTCAATAAGCAAGTTCTGATCTGTGCAACCAGGAACTATTATGGCGGTGACGGTCCCCCTAAAACAGAAGCAAGCGACAGGGAAATTCACTTGCGACCAGTTGTAACCAAGGCCCTTAAACGGCAGCAGGTCAGAACCGGGATGCTAAATAAGTGGGTGTTCCTTAATCCCAGGCAAGGTCAATGGACTATGACATCTTTCCGTGATGCCTTTAAGTATCAATTGCGCCTGGTGGGTTTAAAAATCCGGCCACCGAAACAGATGCGGCATACATTTGCAACCCTGCATATCGGCGCTGGCGAATCAATTTCATGGGTTTCAAAAACCCTTGGTCATTCGTCTGTGGAAATAACTTTGAATCGTTATAATCGGTTTATTCCGAACTTAACGAGAGAGGATGGATCAGCCTTTGAGAGAGTCCTAAATGGTAACAATTTGGTAACACCCCGTCATAACATACTGAAATCATAGGACGCGTTTAATACTCCCGGTAATGAAGTAGCACCAGGGTCAGACGTAGTCGGAAAAGATCTCCAGCATTGGTATTGTTGGCTTTGAAGCTGTATTATCAGTCATTTTTAAGTATCCTATTTATATATAGTTTTTACCGGATTTTACCTATTTTCACCGCAATTTGGTCACATGTGACCAGCCTATTTTATATTTATAATCTGTACAAATCGCTCTTTGCCCTGACAAGAATTGTAAGAATTTCTAATTCAATTTCAGATGCTTAATTTACAGACATACAATATACAGGGATATAGAAAAGTCCAGATTGATGATGAAGTTACTGCTGCGGATTATAAGACAATTTCTTTTTGATCACACCCCTTAACATCCCTTTAGTAAAGGATCTCAGGATTTTAGGTTCTCCAAATGTTCCATGGTATCCATTAAAGCAAGCGCGGTGTAATCCTTTCTACTGCCGATCATTTCTCAAAAGTATCTGAGAAAATAGCGAGAGAACTCTTAAGCAAAAAACAACTTAACTGTTTAAACTTATTGATTTTAATTCATTTTGTTCAATATTGAATACAGTGACCGTAAATTCAGAAAAGGGTTGGGAGTTTCTTGTTTCAAAAGAAAGTTAATGTTACTCACTATCAAAGCGAATGAAGCCTACACAAAAAATCGTGTGGCTGAGTAGCAACGTTAGGCTAATAATTTTTGAATATTTTTAAGATATCAATAGAATTATGAAAAGTAATGTAAGTTGAGGGGACGACTAAATATTTTCCTTTTCCAATTCATTATGTATCCCACCATTTTTTTACACTATTGCTTTAGATGTAATAGTTCACTCTGCGTCCACTTTTCAAGAAGTTTCAAATACTTATTATTTTTAGTGTTATCAGACTTGTTAGCTTTTTTCAGTAGACTAAATGCTCGGTCTCGTTCACCATTAGCATGTGCTATAATTGCAGCAGTATGAAGTGTTTCTGGATCATGTGGTTTTAAAGACAATGCGAGATCAGCTAAGGAACGGGCATAAGTTGTTTTTGGTTTTGTTTGAGATAAAACCCAAGCCAAATTATTTATTTCAGGTTGAATAGATAATAATAGGTTAACTACTCTTTGCTCTGCTGCTATTGGCTTCTTGTCTTGAAGCAATTCAACTGCTTTATGAGAGGATTCGCGAAAGGATATTACAGCGGATTCTGTTTGAATAACTTTCTCAATTGCTTCACCGCGTAGAGAGGCTTTCGCGGGGTTGCCAGTTTCATAAAAATTAATTATTGCTTCAGGTCCCCCTTGAACAACTTGTAGTCCAATAATTATAACTCCAAATAGGGCAAAAGCTGTTCCTGGAGCCGTATTGATTATCGAAAGATTCATCCCTGCAAAATTCCCGATGATTCTTCCACTTCCTTGGTTTTTCCCCGTTTCTGTTGTGCTAATGCCCATGTGAAATAATCGGTATCCAATATAAATTGTAAAAATCCCAGCAGCGATCATCCCAAGTCGATAAATAGCAAGATAAATTATTAAAGCGCTTATTGAATCCAAAAGCCCCCCTAAATATTGTTATAAACCCTATTAAAACTCCTACCCATTGGGATCTAATCCTTCTGGTATGAATACAAAATCTCCTTGTTCCTCTATTGGTAAAGGTGGTGGAATTATACCATATCGTGGTTTTTGCTTGGTTGTTTTAAACGTCTTACCTTCTACGACTTCTATTATTTTTAGTGATAGCCTCCCCATCTCAATTATCTCTTGGTTTTCTTTTAATTGTTTTATAAATACGCTCGCAAACACTGAGTTTCCATTTGCGCCACCGTTATCCGAAACGGGTTGCATGGTTCCTGATGTTAATGCATATCTTGAACGACCATTGTACATACTTTTTAAATACGTTTTATTACTAATTGTTGAATCTCTTTTAGTAATACTTGGGCCTCTCAAGATTGATCCAGAAAAGCAGGTGTCAGCAATAACAAGAACATGTTGTGCCTTCATTCCATGGATGAAGTTTGTAAGAGTCCCATTGGACAGCCACTCACTTTTACTTTTATCGCTTGCATTTCTTGGCCACCAATAACCTTCCGAAAGGTCAGTATCATAAAATCCATGTCCAGCATAGTAGATCAATAAATTGTAATTCTGTTCATTAAATGATGTTCTGGTAAATTCATCCAATTTGTCGATGATTGCAGTTCGGTCTGGATTCTCCAAAATAGTAACCTCAAAACCGTATTTATTGCTTAGAAGACTGGCGACATCTTTTACATCATTAATAGGTGTTTCTAAATTTCTATGTGGTGGAAGGTTTGGGTAATTTGATACTCCGATTAAGAGAGCGTAATATTTTGTTGGTTCGAATCTTTCTTCAATTTTTATTTGGGGCACTAAACTAGTTTTAGGTCCTCGCTCACTATGCTCATCTTTGTTATTTTCGAAAAGATAATTATGCATGGCAGTCAGAAAACGATGATCTTCAAGTAGCCCATTCTCATCTCGATATTTTTTTAGGGCATCATATATTTCTGGTTTTAAAACGCCATCCATCACCCCAGAATCAAAACCTTTCTTTGCAAGCAGGTGTTGGAGTTGTAGTGTCCCCCAGTTACCTTTTTTCAATCTTTCTAAAGCATTTTGTGCGTGTTGAATTCCTTGAAGGGCTGCTTTTTGGTACCACTCTTGGGCTTCCTTGTAGTCAATTCTATCGCCTTTACCGTATTCGATAGCTTCAGCAAGGTTTGCCTGAGCGGTTGCATCCCCTTTCGCGGCAGCTTTCCGATACAAAACAAGAGCCTCTTTGTAATCTTGGTCTACACCTAAACCATTTTCATACAAATGACTAAGAGAATTTTGAGCCCAAACATTACCTTGGTTCGCTGCTTTTCTATACCAATAAGCCGCTTTTTTATAGTTCTGCTCAACACCTTGACCATTTTCATATAAAGTTCCAAGGATGAACTCCGCGATTTCGACTTCTTGCTCGGCAGCCTTTTTAAACCAAAAAGCAGCATTAATATAATCTTCATCATCATGGTACAATTTACCAACAATTGTTTGCCCATAGGGACTGCCTTGTTCCGCAGCATTTTTTAAATAAATGTCATAAGAATCATCTTTTGGATTTTTTTTCTTAATTGCCTCTCCATACCAAAAGGAAGCCATTACATAATCTTTATTAACGCCTTTCCCATTCTCCCACATATAGCCAAGTTGCTTTTGCGCCATAGGCTCATCATTGTCAGCTGCTTTATAATACCAATGAACTGCATCTGAATAGCTTTGTTTTACACCTATACCATTTTCATAAAAATGAGCTAGTGCCGTTTGTGCATCAACTATTTCATTTTCTGCTGCTTTTCTATACCAGAAAGCAGCTTGTGAATAATCTATACTGACACCTACGCCACAATGATAAAACGTTGCCAAAAACATTTGTGCAAAAGCGTCGTTTTTTTCTGCTGCTTTTCGAATCCATTTATAAGCTTGAATGAAATTATAAGGTTCTTTTTGAAGAATAAAGTAAAAGCCAAGAACATTCTGCGCCAATGTATCTCCCTGCTCCGCTGCTTTTATAGTAGAATTTAAATAGAAATCAAATTCATCTAAAAAACTTTGTCTAGTTTTTTCACTAATATTTAAAATCTCTGAACAACCAAATTGGTTTGATAAATTGCCAAACATTTGTTCTGCAGTTTTTCTATACCAGAGCGTTGCCTGGGCATAATCTTGCTCAACACCTAAACCCTTTTCATACAAATAGCCGAGAGATTGTTGTGCCCAATTATTACCTTGGTGTGCAGCTTTTCGATACCAGTAAGCCGCCTTAAGATAATCCTTTTCGACTCCAAGGCCTTTCTCGTATAAAAAGCCAATATTGTTTTGGGCAACAACATATCCTTTTTGAGCAGCTTTTCGATACCAACCAGAAGCTTGAAAGTAGTCCTTTTCGACTCCAAGGCCTTTCTCGTATAAAAAGCCAATATCGTTTTGGGCTTCAGCATAACCTTGTTCGGCGGATTTTCGATACCAAGCAGCAGCTTGTTTATAATTTTTTGAAATGTCATATTTGCAACCGCAATAATAAAGCTCTCCAACTTCAAATTGGGCGACCGGATCTCCCCACTCTGCTTGGCGCATAAGGCGATTTAAATCAGTTTGCTCTTCATTGATA
>JAKSAU010000411.1 GCA_022361535.1 Desulfobacterales bacterium | reverse complement strand
GTGTACTTCTTCAGCGCCGAGCCTCACCGCGCACCGGGACACATCGATGGCCACGTTTCCGCCGCCCACAATGCCGACCCTTTTGCCCATGGGCGCTTCACCGGTGAGATTCACCTCCCGCAGGAAATCCACGCCCTGGCGAACCCCTGCCGCGTTTTCACCGGGGATGCCGAGGTCGATGCCCTTATGGGCGCCAAGGGCGATATAAACAGCCTTATAGCCCTGTTCGAACAGATCGTCGATGGTCAGGTCGTTCCCCAGGGGGGTATTCAGTTTAATCTCCACACCGAGATTGGTGATGACCTGAATCTCCTTATCCAGCACATCCTTGGGCAGGCGGTGGTCCGGAATACCGACCCTCAGCATTCCCCCCGCACTGGGAAGCGCCTCGAAAATAGTGGCGGTGATCCCCTTTTTGGCCAGATGGTACGCCGCGGACAGCCCCGCGGGGCCCGAGCCGATAATGGCGACCTTTTCGGGTCTGGGCGGATCGCATTCGATTTCGATTTCCCGGGGATCAAAATGGTCCGCGGCCACGCGTTTCAGGTTCCGGATGGCCACCGGCGCATCCACGTCGCACCGGCGGCACGCGTCTTCGCACCCGTGGGGGCAGATCCTGCCCAGAACACCCGGCAGCGGCAGGTCGTTCATGATGATGCTGAGGGCTTCTTTATACTTCCCTTTTTTGACCATCTGCACATATCCCTGGACGTTCAATCCCGCGGGACAGGCAAGACGGCACGGGGCCTTGTCTTTTTTTTCAATGGCATAGGCGCCGGGCATCCCCTGGGGATAGAGCTTATGGACGGCCTGGCGGTCTCCCAACCCTTCATCAAAAGTGTTGGGGAGGTCCACCGGGCAGACAGCGGCGCATTCCCCGCAGGCCGTACATTTTTCAATGTCGATATAACGGGGATGCGCAATCGTCTTGACCTGGAAATTCCCCGGCTCACCACTGATGGATTCGATTTCCGTCAGGGTCATCAGCTCGATATTCAAGTGCCTGCCGGCCTCCACCAGCTTCG
>JAKSAU010001069.1 GCA_022361535.1 Desulfobacterales bacterium | reverse complement strand
GCTCATCTTCTGATGGCCAAGTGTATGCTGATCCAAGAAAAATCCGGCCAGGCCCTTTCCCATGCAAAAAAAGCTAAGCAGTTGTACCCACAGGAGTCTCAAGGCTACTATATTGCTGGACTGGCCAGCCTTGCAGAAAAAAAATACGGTCAGGCAGAAAAAGATTTTGCAAAGTGCGGACAGATTCTTCCGGGTAATCCTCAGGTGACCTTTTACAGGGGATATTCATTGGATAAAAGCAACCAGAAAGACCCGGCAGCGAAAAAGTACATGGCTTACCTTAAAGAAATCAATTACGCGTCCAATAAATATAGCCAATATGCATACAAAAGACTAAAGGCGTGGGGTTACACCCAATGACCGAGGCAGCTTCAGGTGATTCTAAAAAAAGGTGTATTGAATTAATACACAAAACCAAGGTGATGACCTTGGGTACCTATAATACTAATTTTAATACCAGTAATGGAAATGGCAAAGCAGGTCCGTGGACAGCACCGGTATATTACCATTTCAAGGACAATGCGTTTTACTTTTTTTCCAACCCTAAGTCCCGGCACATACAGCAGGGGTTGGATAGTCTTTGTTCTGCATCTATTTTTAAAGATGCCAATGATTTTACCCAATTGGAAGGGATACAAATGGATGGTCATTTACACGGCTGTTCGGTTAAATCGGTGTCCATAGCTGTGGAATATTGTAAACGCTTTGGTCTGTCCGTAACACCGGCTAATGTATTGGACCAGATTAAAACCCAATTCCATGCCAGGTTTTACAGATTTATACCAAAACACGTTTTTTATATGGACAATGATAAACGCATGGGAACCCGAACTCAAATTTACTTATGAAATTTAAATCTTTACACAGCACAGCAGCATACCTTGAAAAACAAGGGGAACTTGCGGTTATTGACCACGAGATTGATCCCTATCTTGAAATGGCCGAAATAACAAGACAGGTCCATGAAGCCGGAGGTCCCGCCCTTTTGTTCTCAAAGGTTAAACATGCATCTTTTCCCGCGCTTTCCAATTTGTTCGGAACCTGGGAGAGGACACTAAAAATTTTTGAGCCCCAGTTGGACAGGGTTCGAGCCTTAGTTGATCTTAAATCAGATCCTTCTCTACTCTTTCGTAAGCCGGGCAAGGGACCTAAAGCCTTAAACGCACTTGTTAATGCACTTCCTCTAAGAACTAAAGTGCCCAAAAATTTAAAACAAACGACCATCGATCTACTGCCGTTAGTTCAATGCTGGCCGAATGACGGTGGGGCATTTGTTCTTTTGCCCCAGGTGTTTTCAATGGAACCTGGTTACACGTCAATGCTTCGGTCAAATCTTGGGATGTACAGGATACAATTAAGTGGGAATGCCTATACACAGAACCGGGAAATCGGGCTTCATTACCAGATTCACAGAGGCATAGGCGTTCACCACAAAAAAGCTTTGGAACTGAACCAGCCTTTAAAGGTCAGTATTTTTATTGGCGGACCGCCTGCACATACACTTGCTGCAGTAATGCCTTTGCCTGAAAATGTTCCTGAAATTGCCTTTGCAGGCGCTCTTGCAGGTAGAAATTTTAAGTATTCACAAAGCAAAGGTTATATACTGTCCAACGATGCAGACTTTTGCATCACAGGGTATATTGTCCCACACCGTACAAAACCCGAGGGGCCGTTCGGTGATCATCTTGGATACTACTCTTTGATACATGAGTTTCCTTATATAAAGGTCGAGTCTGTAACTTGCAGACCAAATGCAATTTTTCCGTTTACCGTGGTTGGTCGTCCGCCCCAGGAAGATTCAAACTTTGGCAGGCTTATCCACGAAATTACCCGGTCTGCAATAACAGACACTTTGCCGGGTGTCACTGCAGTAAATGCAGTTGATGATGCAGGTGTTCATCCTTTACTCCTTGCAAAGGCTCATGAACGCTATGTCCCTTACGAGAAGCGGGAGCCAAGGGAATTATTAACCCACGCAAATGCAATACTGGGTACAGGACAGCTTTCACTTGCCAAATATTTGTGCATCTCTGCCCACGAGGACAATCCGGGCCTGAATATTAACGATGAGAAGGCGTTTTTTATTCATCTGCTTGAGCGTATGGATTTAACCCGTGACCTTCATTTTATTACCAGAACGACTATGGATACGCTTGACTATTCAGGAGCAGGTTTAAATCAAGGCTCAAAGGTCATTTTGGCAGCTGCCGGAACTAAACGAAGACACCTTGGCACACAATTTCCTGATAATTTTAGTTTACCTGCTGGTTTTTCAAAACCGGCTCTTGCAGCCCCTGGAATGGCTGTGATCCAGGGAGAAGCGTTTTCAACTTACACTCATGCGAATGCACAGATGACAACGCTGGCAAGGCACCTTGAAAAACAAAATTTTGATACATTACCCCTATTGGTTGTGGCTGATGATGCGGAATTTACAGCCAGGTCTTTTGCGAATTTTTTATGGATTACTTTTTTAAGATCAAATCCGTCACACGATATTTATGGCGGAGGAGAATTCCAGCGTAACAAACACTGGGGGTGCTCAGGTCCTTTGATTATTGATGCCAGAAAAAAGCCTTTTCATGCCGATCCATTAGAGTCAGATCCTAAGGTTTCCCAACGCGTTAAACAGATGGGAAAACAGGGTGGGCCTTTATTTGGTTTAATTTAAAATCGGTTGATATAAGTATTTAGTGTAAAAATAAAAATCAAATTTAGGTGCGTGATGAACAGATATTTTAATTACAAGATATTGAGTATCACTTTTGTCGGACTGTTTCTCCTTTATGCCGTCTTAGGATTTCTCGTCCTGCCTTATGTCTCTAAAAATATAGCGGTTAAATCTTTGGCAGAAGTTCTTAGCCGGCAAGTCAATATTGAAACGATCCGGTTCAACCCTTTTACTTTTGAAGGTTGGATTAAAAATATTGCTATAGATGATGAATCAAGTGGCAAATTGGCCTCTATTGAGAAAATCTATTTTAATTTGTCCGGTAAATCTTTGTTTTCCTTTGCACCGATTCTAACCCAAATTGAAATAACCCGGCCACAGGGATGGCTGTCTTTAGATAGAAACAACAAGCTGAACATCTCAGACCTTATAGTCTCCAAAAATGAAATAAATAAAACCAAAGAAGACCAATCGTTAAAGTCCCCCTTATTTGGGTTTAGTATAGCTGATTTTAAAGTTATTGACGGGGCTTTTACCTTTACAGATAACAGATACGGCTTATCTCATACACTTGAAAAATTAAATGTAAACCTGCCCTTGATCAGCACCTTAAAAAAAGACCTTAAGACAAATTTGAATGCCGAACTTGATTTTATTTTAAATAAAACCAGAATGGATCTTAAAGTTTCTGGCCAACCGTTTAACAAAAGTAAACAGTTGACAGTTTCTTTTGTAACAGAATTATTAGACTTGGGATCTATTTCTCCTTATCTCCAATTACCTGATACACTAGAATTAAAATCTCCCGGCCATGTTCGATTTAACGTAAATGGCCAATACCAGTCTAAACCTGAAACAGATAAATCAAAACAAAACCAATCTTTAGCAATTGATGGACAGGTTGAGTTAAAAGACATGAGATTAGTTACGTCTTCGGGTAACCCTTTGTTTGATCTTCCTCATTTAAACATTGACGCGTCCTCAAATAATATTTTCTCTAAGAATATTACTATCCGCCAACTCAAATTGGATAACGGAGAACTGAACTTAGAGCGTGATGCAAATGGCAATATTAATATTGATCTTTTTTCGCCTCCAAAAGATGTTGAACAAACTCAAGTTCAAGATTCCCCTGAACCTCAAAAAAGCAACGAAAATCAACGGGTAGGGCAGTCAGTTAACGAATTTAATATATCATTACCCTACAATGTTAACGTTGAGCAGGCCTCTGTTGAAAACTTGAAAATTAATCTCAAAGATAAAGTCGCAGCAACTGAATTTGAAAAAGAGATCTTGGATCTTGACTTTAGCCTGACAAATGTTGAATTAGGGCAGGGACTTCAAGGTAATTACGGAGTTGATGTTTTAACAGGCGATCAGGAACGTTTAAATGTTAAGGGCAGTTTCTCAGCTGGGTCTGGTGTCCAAATAAACGGATCTCTATCAATAAATGACGTGGTACCTGAGACATACCGCCCATATTATTCCGACTTTGTAGGGTCGAATTTAACATTAGACAAAATTGAAACGAATCTTGATTTTAAAGCTGGGCTCGATAATGAAATATTCAATTTTCTAATTAAAAACGGCCAACTTACGCTAGAAAATGTAAATCTGAAACAAGAGAATGAAATAAATCCTTTAGTACAACTAGAACAGATTGCTCTATCTCAGATCAGTCTTGATTTGGCCGAACAGCATATCACGATTGGGCTTGCACAAACACATAATGGAAAAGCAACCATCGCCAGGAATGACACAGGCACCCTAAACCTTGTAAAAGAATTGGAAAATGCGCTTAAAATCATACCTGAAGAAAACACTGCCTTAAAATCCGTGCAAACAGATACTAAGGTCGCTGAAAAACCATGGAATGTTTCGATTGCCAGTGCATCAATTGACAATTATTCAATTGAGTTTTCTGATTACATGCCCAAAGAGCCTGTTAACCTGTCTTTATCTGATATAAGCGTAAAAGCTGAAAACATAACAACCAACACAGAGGACAATGGCACACTTACAGCGGATATGATTTGGCAACAAGAAGGCAGTATCAAGTTAAATGGAGAGATCACCGCCTCAAAGCCCTCTGCTAAATTAAACCTGGACATTAATCGTATTGACGTAAAATCTTTTCAACCATATTTGACTGACTATTTAAATGTTCTGATATCAAATGGCTACATAGAGACACACGGTCAGATTCGTGTAGAAGCTGATAAAAAAGGCAGTGTTCCTAAAGTAAGCTATAGAGGTAAAGCTGCATTGAGTGAATTTACTTCTAAAAATAAACTGGACAACAGCAAGCTATTTGAATGCAAGTCTTTTTATCTTGCAGGCATGGATATATCTGTTAATCCTTTACAAGTTCATATACAAGATGTCGCTCTGACAGACTTTTATCATCGCGGCATATTGTCGAAGGATGGAAAGTTCTATATCCAAACTCTCTTAGTAGAACAGCCTGAGACTGGTGATATGAAAAAATCACCTGAGATGTTGGAATCTAAAGCAAAGGCTGAGGCTAAGCAGATCCCGGATATCCGTATCGACAATATAACGCTGCAAGGTGGTCATATTAATTTCAGCGATTATTTTACACAACCCAATTTTACAGCCAATATGACAGAGATAGCAGGAAACGTCTCAGGATTATCTTCAAGTGGAGATACGCCTGCAGAACTCAGACTGAAAGGGACTCATGGACTTCACTCCCCGTTAGATATTTCAGGACAGGTGGACGTATTTAAAGATAAAAGGTTTCTTGACTTGGCAATTTCTTTCAAAAACATTGAATTGCCTGGGTTCAATGCCTATTCAGCCAAATATCTTGGGTATGAGATAGAAAAAGGGAAACTGGTTTTAGATTTAAAATACAATATTGATGGCAATAACCTGAATTCAAACAACCATTTATTTTTTGACCAGTTAACTTTAGGTGAGAAGGTCGAAAGTGAGGATGCGCTTTCTTTGCCTATTGAGCTTGCCATATCCCTACTAAAGAATTCAGAAGGTCAGATCGATCTTGACGTGCCGATAAAAGGAGATCTTAACGATCCTGAGTTCAGTTACGGGGATGTTGTCATAACTACTTTCACAAACCTTATTTTAGGGGTGGTAACCGCTCCTTTCAAATTTTTAGGCAATCTTGTTGGCCTTGGAAGTGACAAAGATTTAGGACATGTTGCTTTTGAGCCTGGAAGTGAGACACTTAGCCCGGAAAACAAGGAAAAGCTTGATCAACTGGTATCAATACTCAATGATAAAGTATCTTTAAAATTAGAGATTAGAGCACACTACAATGAGCAACTTGACCAAGAGAATCTGCGTTTTCAAAAGTATGAATCTCTTTTACTGTCATTTGTCCCTGATACAAATGAGAATCAAATAGAAGGAATCAATGCCATGGATTCTGAGCTAAGAAATTCTCTAATTGAAGAAGCCTATGAAAAAGCAGAATTTATTAAACCTAGAGATGAATCAGGAAAAGAAAAAAAGTTAAGTGTTGAAGAAAAAGAAAAGCTTTTGATCACCAATATAAATGTCGATAAAACTGCACTTGAGGCACTTGCATTAAACAGAGGGAATCAAATATTAAATTATATGATTCTTTCAGACCGGATTGATCCTCAACGGATATTTATGATTGATGCAGGCCCTGTAAATGATGAAGAGATCAATAATTCAGAGATTAAGGCATTATTTACGCTAAAATAAAGTATATTTGGAAATAACGTTTTAATTTGACCATGATATCTGCTACAGTTCCTTTCTTTTATAACCGAAGGGAACAAAAGGATGTTTAAAAAACTTAAATTTGTCATTTATACCAGGCCTTTCATTTTCTTTGCATACTTTATCATTCGGTTGTACAGCCTGACTTTCAGGCTAAAGGTCGAGAACGAAAACCAATGGATGATACATCTTGGCAGAAAACCGATTATTATCTGTACCTGGCACCAACAGTTTTTTTCTGCAATCCGGCATTTCAAAAATTACTCTAAATTCAATCCCGGACTGATGATCAGTCAAAGCAAGGACGGGGATCTGATTTCCGGTGTCGCCAACCGGACAGGATGGCATACGCCCAGGGGGTCGTCATCAAGAGGTGGCAAAGATGCAATGGACGCCATGATTCAACATATCAAAACCCATGGGTTTGGCGCCCATATTCTTGACGGGCCAACAGGGCCTATTGGAAAGGTCAAACCAGGTATCATAAAAATGGCTCTTGAAACCAATGCCACCATAGTTCCGTTTTACACGTTTGCTGATAAAGCCTGGTTTTTTAACTCCTGGGACAGGTTTATGCTGCCTAAGCCTTTCTCTAAAGTCACTATTTTGTTTGGTTCCCCAATAGAACTTGATACCAAAGACTTTACAGGTGATTTTGAAACCATGCGCGAGAAACTTGAAGAATATATGACGCCGAATCTGCATCTTTGAAATTTTAGCTTTAACGAATATCTGAAAAGAGGATTGACACAGCCATATAATTCAGGCCAATATAAACCTATGCCCTAACCTTACAACGCGCAGAGGTTATTATGGATAAACTTCCTGAAAAAGCGGTATTTTTTCACTTTCGATTTAAATTCTTGGCCATTACTTCCATTGCTTTTCTAATTTATGTCATTCTGACTGGTGCGGCAGAGTTTGATCAATTTGCTTCAAGTGTCCAATTCAAACTAATGGGGCCCTTTTTTCTTATGGCCGGGTGTTTCTTTCTCATCTTCAGGAAAGTACCTATAAAATGTCCGCATTGCTATAAATTGGTGTCAACCAGGAAAGACTGGGTGTGTCAAGAATGCGGTCGGTCACAGGGAAAAGAACGGTATCTCATTGATAAGTGCCTAAGCTGTAGACAAGTCCCGGCAACCAGCCAATGCGACCACTGCAAGAAAAGTTTCCGATTATAACTTGTATTTAAGTAAGATTTTCCGAGTTTTGACAGGGAATACATAAGGTAACCGTAGTGCCTTCATTTTGCGTGCTCGACACACTTATATCACCTCCGCAGCTTAGGAATACGCTTTTGGCATAGGAGAGGCCAAGTCCTTTTTCTTCGGTTCCCCACCCTGTGCAATATGGGGTAAATATCCGGGGAAGCAGATCCTTGGGTATACCAATACCTATATCACTTATAGTCAGGACAATATTGGGGTCTTCATACCGGCTTGTTATTGAGATAATACCTTTCGTATTAACCGCTTTTACCGCATTCTCAATGATAGCTTGAAAGGCCTTTCTTACGTTGTTGCGAGGCAATCTGATTGCCGGTATATCCTGGAGATCAAACTGAATATCAATATTTTTTTGTTGGACAGATCCGTTTTCGATCAGTTGTTTTAACAAGTGGTTAATATCGGTGGACTCAAACCCTTCATCATTGATGGCCATGAATAGCTTTACATCGCTGACGGCAAGTGAAATCTGTTTTATCCCTTTTAAGGAATCTTCTATAATTTTAGGATATTTTTTTAGAATACGATCAAGGTCAATTTCGGTTTTAAATGTTTTTATATCCTCTATACTTTGTAAAACATCTTTGCCAAGTTCCTGTTTGCTTCCCTGGTAGACGCTTATGATAGTTTCAAGAGTATTGTACTTTTCCAGTAAAAAAGTCAGTTGCTGCCGATAGAGGTTCATTTTACGAACATTTTCGTCCAGGATACTATTAGACGAATCAAATGTATTCAAAGATATTGATGAAACATCGGAAATAATAGCTGCTTTTTGAGTGATGAACAATTGCTTTTCTGCAGCTTCAAGGGAGCTTAATGCTTCCTTGAGTCTTTGTGTCTTGCTTTCAATCATTCGCTCAAGACTTCTATTGTATTTTGTTAAGTTTGATTCGGCGACTATTCTTCGAGCGATTTCTTCATTAAGGCGGATGTTTTTAGATTGAATCTCCTGGTTTTTCTCTTCAAGCTCAACCAAATGATTGTATGACCTCAAGGCTGTCGTAATTGTTGTAAACAATTTTTGCGTAGTTAACTCGGTTTTTTCTTTGTAATCGTTTATATCGTAATTAAGAATGATATCTTTTTCCGGTGCCTTTCCAGGTTGGCCGGTACGCAAAACAATACGGATTTTAGAGTTGTTAACTTCTTCTCGTATAAACCTTGCGACTTCAAGGCCAGCGTCTTTGGTTTCCATAACAACATCAAGAAGACAGCAGGCAATATCATCGTTAGTTTTAAGTATTTCTTTGGCTTCTTTTCCGGAAAATGCAGATAGAAACTCAAGGGATTTTCCCAGGTATTGATAATCGTCCAGGACGAGTTTGGTCATGACATGGATTTCATTTTCATCATCCACAATCAATAACTTGAACTTCTTTTCGGTGTCAACGCGAGTGAATGCCTTGCCGTTTTCTTCTGCAAATAATAGGGTATCATCACCTATTGAGCGATTTTCCTGATTTTCCATATCATCTCCGAAAAGGCGAAATTGGGTTTTACGACGTAGGTTTTTTCATGGTATTCGATTTGTCTGATATTGTCAATTATCTAATTGCCTAAGAAAATCAAGATTTTTTTGATCCATTACCAATGGATCGTCCCCTTTGGGTGTTTCAAGAATTTTAGGTATCTTCCTAAGGGCAGGGTGTGTCATAATTGCTTTGAATCCTGCTTTTCCAATTTTACCTGATCCGATATGTTCATGCCTGTCCTTCTTGCTTCCAAGGTCGGGTTTTGAATCATTTGCATGGATCACTTTCAGGTACTTAAGGCCGATAATATTGTCGAATTGTTCGATCGTGTTTTGCAGTGAGTCGGCATTCCTTATGTCATACCCGGCTGCAAATATATGACTGGTATCAAGGCATACGCCTAAGTGCCGGGGAAAAGCGGATACAAGGGTTGCGATTTCTTCAAAACGACTGCCAAGGCAAGTGCCACTGCCAGCGGTTGTTTCAATAAGCAGCTTTGGAAAGCTTAAACTTTGCTGGCTAAAGACGAATTCAATGCTCTCTAAAGCGGTTTGAAGTCCCTTTTTGATACCACTTCCTAAGTGTGCTCCCGGATGAAGTACAACCCCATCAAGTTCCAAAATGGCTGATCTTTGCATCTCAGCGCTAAGTGAATTTCTTGATTTCAAAAGCTTTTCTTTGTCATTGCTGGCGATATTAATCAGGTAGGTACAATGGGAAAAGACAAACGAAATGCCTGTTTTGGCACGGACATCTTTGAATTTTTGGACTTGTTCATCGGCTAATAGTGTTTCTTTCCAGGATCGTGCATTTTTTGTAAAAATTTGAACAGCGTTACATCTTAGACTTTCAGCTGTGTATAGGGCATTTTCAAGGCCGCCTGCTATTGAAAAATGAGCACCAAGAGGGTGGGAGAACATATTATTAGGCAACCCCGGTGAACTCAATGGTCAGCTTTTGCTGTAATTTTTCCACCATTTTAAATATTTCTTTTAAGACAAGCTGGTCAAGTGCTGATAGCTTTGTAGGATATATATAGTTATCCGGACTTGATTGTTCGTCCATTATAGTTGTGATTTGTCGCCTGAACCGCAATTCCATAAGAAAATTATACGCCTGGAAAATATCGGTATATTCTTTTGATGTCAAAGCATGCCTTGTATACAGCCTGAACAGGCGAACAAGGGTATTGGTTTGAGAAATCCCGTTTTTAAGTGCATGTATGCGTGCAAAATCAACAATGGGCATCATAGCAAGTTTTATATCAAAGGCATCTTTATGCTTCCCTTTGGTTTCAAGCACAAATTTTCCGAAAAGGCCAATGGGCGGTTTAAAGTAAGTAGCGTTTTCTGTAAGATTGCGCAGAAACCCTGACCATCCTTCAATGGTTTTAAATAGGTATGTTCTAAGTTGTTTGGCAATCTCTAAATCCCCCCAAGTGCCTCTGAAATCAAAAAAAATACTGGAATATAGTAAATCTTCCGGAGAAGCAGCTCTAACCCATTTTTTAAAATAGGATTTCCAAATACTCAATGGTTGGCACCAGTCAGGATTCTGGGCCATATTATTTCCTTCGCAAAACTGGTATCCAGCCTGATCAAGTCGCGTGCAAATTGCTGTGGCAAGACGATCGAAATATTTTTTTGCATTTTTTGCCATGGCTTCATCTTCAATATCTTCAAAAACAATGGCATTGTCCTGATCTGAAATCAGGGTTTGCTCTTCCCGTCCTTCAGAACCCATTGTTAAAAAAACAAATTTACAGGGAACAGGTCCTGTTTCATCAATGGAGAATTGAATAACTTTATCAATGATGGCATCTGAAAAGGTGGTAATAAGCCGTGTGATATAGTCTGCGTTTGCCCCGTTAGATATCGGGTCCAAAAGCATTTCTTCAAGCCGGTCATGAATATTTTGAATATCATTCATGCTAGTGGCGGATTTAACGGCCTTAATTAATAAAAACGTTGAATCAGTCTGTGCAGAGATTAAATCTTTCTCAGAAATGATTCCGGATATGTCTCCTGATTTCCCAGTAACCGCCAAGTGGCGTTTATCTTCTTGTATCATCTTTAAAAACGCTTCAAATACTTGGACATCAGCTGAAATAGATACGACCGGTGCAGAGGTAATCTGGGAGACAGGTGCAGTGTGTGGAAGGTCTTCGGCAATCACCCTTTTTCTTAAATCAGCATCAGTGACAATGCCCTGAATCTGTTTTTCCCGTGATTTTACAAGAATGGCTGACGCATTGTTGCGTGACATTTTTTTTGCGGCTTCACGGATGGTTGCATCCTGAGAACATGCCGTTATATTGGGGCGGTATATGGCTGATACAGGTTGGTTGAAAAAAGGTAGATTTAATGCTTTGTCCCGGTGCCTTCTGGCTATAACGTCGGAAAAAGTTTTGTTTACCATGCACCGGCCAAGTTCTTTGGCAAAATAATCATGGAATTTTTGATTTTTTTTGCATAGCTCCATAAAAAGCTGAGGATCAAGAGAAATAACTTGTGTGTCTTCCGCAGCAACCAGGGTATGAATCGCCATATGATCATTGTACAATACCGACAGTCCACCATAGATTAAACCGGGTTTTAAAACACCCTTAAGGTGTCTTACTTCGTCTTTATCATAATAGAAAGACAGGCTGCCTTTTGTAACAATGATGATTTCTTTAACCCGGGATATTTCCTGAACATAAACGAACTCATTACCAGAGATCGTTTTAAATTCAAACGACGTAAACAGCGTTTTTTCTTCTTCAGCAGTAAGATAGGAAAAAGGAGACCCAAGTTTTGGTTTCTGGTCAGGATGCACTGCCGGCCTCTTTTTCTTTGTATGCAGATAAACGTGAAATATCGAGCTCTTTAAACTGAATTTTGTCTAAACCGAAAAGACGGGCAATGATAAAGCCCGGAAATACCCTGGTACGTGTATTAAAATATTGTGCCTCTTTGTTATATCTTTTACCGGTCACAAATACTGCAACTTGGGCGTCAGCCATTTTTGTTTGCATCTCTTTAAAAGCTGGCGTAGAGGCTTGGTTAGTGGATTTTAGCTTATCCACAAGCTCATTGATTTGATTATTAAGGGTTTGCTGCAAGATTTCATAATCCATGAGCAGATCCGGATGGATTGGTTTTTCAGCCTCTTTTATTTTGGAAATAATCATGTTTGTTTTATCAGCTGTCTGATTCAGTGTCTTTGCCATATCTTCCCCCGAAGGCACTAAAGCTAAAAGGGAATCTATTTGATCGAGTTGAATGAGGCTTTGATCTGCGAGATAGTTTTTTGCGGCATTGATACGGTTTTGAGATCTAAGCAGGCTTGAATAGCCGCCAAAAATCACACAGAAAATAACAATAGCGAATACCAGGGAACAGATACCAACAAAATTGAGCCAGGGTTTTTTCATGGTGTTTCCTCCTGAAGCTTGACGTTATTTCCAACAATACAAATCCTTGAGATAGTTTACCTCTATCATTGACCCGGCGAACTGATCAATATTTTAATCTTGCATAATACGTTTTCTTAGATGCGCTTATCGCATCTTTTAAGGTAAGTATGCCATTGCTGTTTAATATTGGCAGAAGCTTTAAATATATTTCAGCTGTGGTAATTGCATCGCCCAAAGCTGTATGTCGTCCTAAGATATTGACGCCGAGGCGCCGTGCAATATTTTCCATATCATGCTGTTCATGAACCGGGTGTAAAATTGCTGATAACAACAATGTATCCAACACAGGATTGTTAAATTGGATACCTGTATAATTTTCTTTTACTTTGAGCATTTTCATATCAAAAGCAATGTTATGGCCTAACAGTACAGTTTTCCCTGCAAATGTTTTAAATCTTGGTAAAATGGCCTTGATATCTTCTCTTTCTTTTACCATTTCATAATTTATACCGTGTATTTTATAGGACTCAATTGGGATATCCCGCCCCGGGTTGACAAGTTCCTCAAAAAACTCTTGGTAAACCACTCGTTGGTTAACAACTCTTACAGCTCCTATGGATATGATTTCATCACCGCCATCAGGATTAAGTCCTGTGGTTTCAGTATCAAAAACAGTGTAAGTCAAATCTTTTAGAGGTGTATCTAAGAGGTTGGCAGTGGATCCTGACAGACCAAACAAATTAAAATCATAAAATTCAGGTCTGGAGTCTGAAAGGATAGGGGGCGCTTTTTTGATTCTGTTTCTTGATATAAAACCGATACGGGCTGAAATATTGACCCCTGTACATATGCTATCATCACGAGTGATTGGTGTCAGCCCGGCATTATTAAATTTGAGAATGTAACCTAAACTAGGTAATCCGTGTAACCGGTTTTTAAGCATCGTTTCGATTTTGTTGCAATTGAAACCTGTTCCTTGCCAGGTTATTTCAAATTCCAAACTTTTTTGAAAAGTTACTGATACAGTCAGGTCGAATTCATCCAGTTGAGTGAATTTTGATAGATGCTCGAAAACAGATAAAAACCCTTGGGTCATTGAATACGTATCACCAAGAATACTGATACTTGAATTAGGATTAAATATATTGACCCTTATATTTTGAGTGAAAGCTGTTTTTTTCTGTATTGCAGGTAAAAAGGTTTCAAGAGAAAGAGATGTTAGAGGAAGGCTTGAAAAGCTTGCATCAAGGATATCTGCAGCCATTTGTTCGAACTCGGGCAAAATGGCGTCAAATTTATTTGAATTTACTGATGATCCAATAATAGCTTTGCACTGCTCAAGGTATTTATCTATTGTTTGATATTTTTTAATGCCATTTGATACGTCTTGTACAGCAAGTATAAACCCGGTAAATTTTTTATCCGGATCCAATAAAGGAAGGGCTTCTGCCGAAATAAGGGTTCCTGTGGCAATGGGGGTAATGAAATAAGATCCGAGTGTCGATTCAGGCGTATTTATTTGCTCAATAATTTCATCCATTGCATGGGCTACCAAGGATTTATCTATTAAATGGAAAATAGATCGGCCCAATCCTATAAACTGTTCTGATAATTCAGTGCCTGAACTCGAGGAGAATAAATCTTTTGCAAGAGAGTTAAACAGGATAATACGTCCATTTTTATTACAGACTATAACACCTTGGGGCAACTCACCCATTATAGCTGCCAAAAGGTTTCGTTCTTTTTCGGTTTCTTTTCTGGCAGCAAGAATTTGTTCGGTAATGGTTTTGTTCAGGTTTTCAAACATATCGGCAAAATCATTGATGACTTCAGCCATGCGCTTTACATCTCCGCTGCCGTTTACTTCGATGCGGTGGGAGGGGTTTGAGCTATAAATCATTTCTGCTTCTGCAGACATTCTTTTTAAAGGTCGAATGTACCTGTTGTAGGTAATATCAAAAACGGCCCAGAAGGCACCAGCCACAATAAATCCAAGCCCAAGAAGGGTATAGATGTTTTTTTGACTGATTTGTATCAGTACATTTCTTTCAGCTATGGTCAGGTTCAACCAAATGACAACAGAAAGTATTGTAATTCCAATAGTGATACAAGCCAGGCTCAGGATGACAAATTTCCAGAATCTATTGGTTTGGATCATGGAGAAAGCAAAAGAAGAATCCCGGGCAAGCCCGGAATTCTTCTTTGTTTAATTAATGCGGTTTAAATTGATTATCCCCACCATCCCCAGCCAAAAGAGGCCACGAACAGGACGCAGAAGATAAGGGTTGCAATAAGATATTTATCTTCGAGTGCCATAATATCTTCTCCTTGTAGTTTTGGTGTTTAGTCAGCTTCTTTGGTAACTTCGAGAGTTTCCTCGTCAGCCCTGCGGATCTGTTCATCTGATGTGGTGGACATCTCAGCTTTAAAACACAGACCCCACATCATGACGATGCCGAGGATCCACCATACAATCTGCCAAGACCAAATTGGTGGAAAGCCTGCGAACGAGAAGGCCGTGTTACCGATTAGAACGCCGGGGCCAAGGGCCAAAAGGTACCATAATGGTACTATAATTTTCATCCGTGCACGCCATTTTTTACCATTCTCAGACGGGCCGTCAACAGAATCAAGCCATTCACGGACTTCTTTCTGCCGTGCGATGGTTTCTTCGCTGTCTTTCATGCCCAAGCCACGGCACAGATAAGCAACAGCCAAACCGGTAAAGATACCCCATCCAGCTGTATGGATGGACAGCGGATATTTCCAGATGTAGTAGGTCACAAAGCAGGCCGCGATGGCTGCCAGCAGACCGAGAACAACACCTATGCTCGGATATCTAAATCCCCAGTGAACACCAAGCAGGCATAGGTACATAATCGTACCAAATGCTGTTGCAAAACCACCGATCATAACGATGGCGTCTGATGAGGTCAAAGAAACCACAACAGCAGCAACTGCAAGGATAGTAGCAAAAATACGGTTGGTCCAAATCTGTTCTGAATGAGAACCGCCCTGTTTTCTGACATACCGCCACCATACATCACGCTGGATGATGGTACCACCGGTACCGATATAGGGAGCAGCAGTTGAATGGATCGCTGCAATTGCACCCAAGAACACAAGGCCTAGAACCGGTCCTGGTAAAAATTTGGTCATGAGCATGGGTACGACGTCACCGTCAACCTTTGGTGCCAGTTCTCCAGCCATCATCAAGATTCTTGCACCGATACCCTGGAAGGCGGTGAAGAAGAAAAGGGCCAGACCAACAACAAATGTTGACATAAACACCTGCTGCCAGGCAAGGGGTTTAGGAGAGGCAAGACCAAAGTTCCACAGGGTAAATGCCGGTGATGACTGAATGCCCATCAAAGCAAACAT
Source organism: Desulfobacterales bacterium (assembly GCA_022361535.1). The sequence continues at coordinate 4,540 of JAKSAU010001069.1, read as the reverse complement.
GTAAGTCAAAATCATCACCGCTGTCCAGCCGCCTGTGCCAAGGCCGAAATGAATGAGACCAGGTACCTGCATGTATTTTGTTTCAAGACTGCCCATAGACTGTACAAAGCCTGACCAGCCGCCGAATAATGGGCTTGTGATGGTATAGAATCCAAGAAGGATTATACCACCGACCAAAAGACAGAACTGAAGCACGCCTACCCAGGTGCTGGCTTTCAAACCGCCTGTTACTACATAGAACCAAACAATGAAAGCCATGAAAATCAGGCCGGCTGTCTGGGGTACCCCAGCCACCCAATAGAATAATTTTGCAGCTGCAATGAGCTGAAGGCCTGAATAAAAGATGGAATAAAGAAAGGCTGCTATAACAGTGAGCCAGCGAATAGCCTCATTGTTGTAATAGTAGGCAAACATGTCGCCAGGGGTAATAAACCCATAACGTTTACCCAACAACCAATTCCTTTTGGCAAAAAACGCACCAGTAATGGGGATGGTTAGAACGTAAAAAGAGGCAAAGGCGTATACAAGCCCTGCTTTCCAGATCAGTCCTGGATGTCCCACAAACGTCCAGCCGGAAAATGAGGCGGCAGTCGCCGCCATCAAGAACGCAATAAAAGGAATGGAGCGACCGGCAATGGCATAGCCCGACGCTTTTTTCTCAGTGAAAAAGCCTCTTAGGCCCCACCAAAAGCAGTAAATAATGTATAATCCTAAAAGGATGTATACCCACATTTTTGGATCCATACTATGTTTCCTCCTGTTTCACCTTTTTATTGAGTTGATCGGATTACGTAGTGATTATCTTCGGATAATCAGGGCATACTACACCACCTCCTTTCCTTTGTTATTTTTTGTATGAACATCTCATGCTTGTTTTCCATACCCGATCTTTCCTAAAGACTCTTCGATTTCATCCAGGATGGTATAGTCGTCAATTGTTGCAGGTACTTTATAATCCTTTTTATCTGCAATGGACCTCATGGTCCCTCTCAATATTTTGCCTGATCTTGTTTTCGGTAAGCGTTTAACCACTGTGGCTGTTTTGAAAGCTGCCACAGGGCCGATTTTTTCTCTGACAAGGGCAACCACTTCTTTGACAACCTCGTCTTCATCTCTGTCACAGCCGGCATTAAGAACCATCATACCCAGTGGAATCTGTCCCTTGAGTTGGTCATCAACACCCATAACTGCGCATTCAGCTACATCAGGATGTCCGGAAATGGCTTCTTCCATTGCACCGGTTGAAAGTCTATGGCCGGCCACGTTAATAATATCGTCAGTCCGGGCCATGACATAGACATATCCGTCTTCATCAATGAACCCCGCATCTGAGGTTTCGTAATAACCTGGAAATGCTGACAGATATGCCTCTTTGTAACGGGCATCGTTCTGCCATAAGGTGGGCAAAGTGCCTGGCGGAAGCGGCAGTTTAACAACGATAGCGCCTATGTCCCCAGGTTGGACAGGTTTTCCTTCGTTATCAAGAACATCCATGTTCCAGCCAGGAGCAGCTTTTGTAGGTGAACCCGGTTTAACAGGAAACTGTTCAATACCCATACAGTTGGCTGCAATAGCCCAACCGGTTTCAGTCTGCCACCAATGGTCAATGACCGGAACCTTAAGGCTGTTTTCAGCCCAGGATAAAGTATCCGGGTCTGTTCTTTCTCCAGCCAGGAACAGGTAATTAAAATCAGAGAGGTCAAAATCCTTCATCATTTGAGCTGCAGGATCTTCTCTCTTTATTGCCCTGAAAGCAGTGGGTGCAGTAAACAATGTTTTTACCTTGTGCTCAGCAATGATCCGCCAGAAAACGGATGCATCAGGTGTACCCACAGGTTTCCCTTCAAAGACTATTGTAGTGCATCCTTTGAGCAAGGGACCGTATACGATATAAGAATGGCCCACAACCCAGCCAATATCAGATGCAGCCCAGTATACATCACCTTGATCTACACCATAAATGGCACTCATCGTCCATTTTAAGGCAACCATATGGCCGCCGTTGTCACGAACAACGCCTTTTGGTTGGCCTGTGGTGCCTGAGGTGTAAAGTATATACAAGGGATCTGTTGCCTCTACCGGCACACAATCTTTTGGGCTTGCCATATGCATGACATCCTGCCAGTCAAAATCCCTGCCGTCCTGCATACTGGCTTTGGCCTGGGGACGTTGCAGAATAATACATGCGTCAGGTTTGGAATCAGACAACTCAATGGCTTCATCCAAAAGCGGTTTGTATTCAATGACGCGTGTCACTTCGATACCGCAGGACGCTGAAACAATAACTTTGGGTTTAGCGTCATTAATTCTTGTTGCAAGTTCATTTGCTGCAAATCCACCAAAAACGACTGAGTGAACAGCACCAAGGCGGGCACAGGCCAGCATTGCAAATACAGCCTCCGGGATCATTGGCATGTATATGATAACCCGGTCTCCTTTGGTCACACCTTTGTCTGCAAGTGCCCCTGCAAACAGGGACACTTGTTCTTTAAGATCGTTATAGGTGAATTTTTTTATGGTATCGGTGACCGGACTGTCATAAATTATGGCAGTCTGGTCACCTCGGCCGTTCTCCACATGGAGATCAACGGCATTGTAGCAGGTATTGGTTTGACCGCCTTTGAACCAGCGGTAAAACGGTACGTTGGAATCATCCAAAACCTTGTCCCATTTTTTGTACCAGAAACAGTCTTCAGCAACAGGCCCCCAGAATCCTTCAGGATCATTGATAGATTTGTCGTAGATCTCGGCATACGAATTGGACATGAATTTCCTCCTAGCGCAACGGTTTATAAATAAGGTCCTTTTTACTATTTTTGGACCATGTTTCTGATTTCTTCTACTACTTCAGGATTGGCCAGTGTCATAACGTTGCCTACATCTCCACGGTTTGAAATAGCGCCCAGTACACGGCGCATAATTTTACCGGACCGGGTTTTAGGCATATCAGGCACAAGCCATACTTTTCTTGGTTTAGCGATTTTACCAATTTGCTCACATACGGCATCAGACACTTTTTGAGCAAGTTCCTCAGTCGGTTCGACACCAGTTTTCAAAGCAATATACAGATCGGGTTCTTTACCCTTGATGTCATGGGCAACTGGTACAACTGCAGCTTCTGCAACCTCTTCAACAACCAAGGAGGCAGATTCTATTTCTTTGGTGCCAAGACGGTGGCCTGATACATTGATAACATCATCAATCCGGCCAAGGATTCTGAAGTATCCATCCTCTGCCATCATGGCTGCGTCACCTGCAAGATATGGCCAATCTCTCCAATCTTTTGAGTCCGGATTCCGGCATATGTCGGCAAAGTAAGTGTCAACAAAACGCTGGCGGTCTCCCCATACAGTCTGGAACTGCCCTGGCCATGGATTGCGTATGCAAATGTTGCCAGCAATACCAGTCTCTGTGATTTCGTTTCCATCGTCATCCAGGATAAAGGGATGAATACCGGGAACACCAGGTCCTGCAGAGCCTGGTTTCATGGGAGCTAAACCAGGTACTGTTGAACACAGGAATCCACCGGTTTCTGTCTGCCACCAGGTATCAACGATGGCTGCCTGGCCTTTACCAACAGCGCTTTCGTACCATTTCCAGACTTCTGGCTCGATGGGCTCGCCAACTGTGGTCATATGTTTGAAATTATAGTTGTATTTGGCAGGTTCTTCCGGACCAAGCTTCCTTAAGGCCCTGATGGCTGTGGGTGCAGTGTGGAATATATTTACATCGAGTTCCTGGGCAATTCTCCAGGAACGTCCCGCATCCGGATAGGTGGGTACGCCTTCATAGATAACTGTGGAGGCGCATAGAGAAAGTGGTCCGTATACGATAAAGGAGTGGCCTGTAATCCATCCAATATCTGCCATACACCAGTAAACATCCTCAGGATGAATGTCCTGAATGTATTTTGACATGGCTGTAACATAAGACAGGTAGCCGCCTGTACCATGTTGGCACCCTTTGGGTTTACCGGTTGTTCCTGATGTATACATGAGGAACAAAGGTTCTTCTGAAAGCATCTGTTCCGGTTCAACAATTTCCCCGTAGTGGTTTTTCAGGGCTTCGTTGACAGTGATATCCCTTCCGTCAACCATTGGCGTATCCGAGGAATACTTGCCAGGATAACGCTGCCAAACCAGAACAGTATCAACTACCTGGCCTTGCTCTGCTGAAAGTTTTACAGCTTCATCAGCATTGACTTTATGATTCAGAAGGTTACCTGCCCTGTAATAAGCATCCATGGTGATCAGCACCCTGGAATTGGAGTCAACAATTCTGTCCGCACAAGCTGATGCTGAGAATCCGCCGAACACGACGGAATGGATAACACCTAATCTTGCGCAAGCAAGCATCGTAATAGGCAGTTCCGCAGACATAGGCATGTGTATGGTTACCCTGTCACCGCGTTTTAGTTTGGCATCATTTTTCAGCAGGGAAGCAAATTCATTCACCCGAACATACAGTTCTTGATAGGTTATATGATCGACTCTTTCTTCTTCTAATTCGGGAACAAAATGGATGGCTGTCTTGTTTTTAT
>JAKSAU010000317.1 GCA_022361535.1 Desulfobacterales bacterium | reverse complement strand
TCCTCCGCCGCGCCGCCGTCAATGATATTATGCTTCACGATATACCTGTTTTCACCGGTCACCCGGCCGATGTTCAGGGCGGCATTCCGGTCATTTCTCGCCATGACATTGTGAAAAAAGGCGATCGTTCCCCTTTCCCAGGGGCCGTGGGACGTATCGCTCCATTCATTCACATTGCTGTCCGAGTTGTTGCCGTCAATGATATTGTTTACAAAATAGAGGTTGCCGCTGTCCTGAAAGGTCAGGGGAGACGGGGAATCCAGGACCGTGTTGCTGGCAACCAGAATGTCACGGCATCCCATATACAGGGTGATGCCGTTGGCATGGCAGGCCTTGCTCTCCTCGATCCGGTTCCCGATGACGGTGGAATCGGAAACGGTATACAGCCGCAGGCCCGTACCCCCCGGGCGGATGATCCAATTGTTTTCCACGGTGCAGTCGGTGGCCTCGCTCAGGAAAATGCCGCCGTGCCGGTGATTTAATTCCACCCGGTTGTTCCGGATCGTCACCCCGGAAACCGCTGCCAGGTAGATTCCGCCGTATCCGCCCCGGCTGGCATAGGCATTGTGGGTGATGACATTATCGCTGATGGTGATCCCCCGGTTGGACAGATGGCTGGACGTGACGGTGCCGATGGCAACTCCCTGGCGAAGATCATCCCCGGAATGTTTCCGGACTTCAAACCCCCGGATGCGGATGTGGTTTTTATCGTTGATGTCAAATCCGTAATTCCGGATGGACCGGCTGATCCGTGTATCCGGATCCGAGGATTCCCGGGGCCAGAGATAGACCCGGCGGACCCCGCCCGATGCCGGCCCCACAGCATACTCCCCGGCATAGTCCAGTTCGTGCAGGCTGTTGTAGACGGCATAGGCCTGATCCCGTCCGTCCGGGTAGATGGCATATTCTCCCAGGTCGTCAAAGGTTACCGTACCGGTTTCGGGATCAAAGGAGCGGATCTCCCGGGTCACGACGATATTGGGGTTGATCCAGATCATCAGAAAAGACCCCTGCCAGTATTCGGGATCTGTCCGGGTAAAATAATCGG
>JAKSAU010001148.1 GCA_022361535.1 Desulfobacterales bacterium | reverse complement strand
TGCCTGAGATGCTGCCAAGCCTGCAATGCCCGCTTTCCTTCTTCCCCGCCCATCAGCCGGATATCGTGGATAGACGTCAGTCCGAGTCGATGCGCCGCTTTCATCGCACTTACCATGTTTGCCAACAAGGTTGTGTCATCTATTGGTGGAACAACTTCCCGGATCAGGTTGGGAGCCAGCTCCTTGAGTACACCTGTGGGATTTCCTGCAGGATCTTTAACGATCACCCCATCCTTTGGGTTCTGTGTGGTGCGGTCGATTCCAGCCAGTTGAAGTCCAAGTGTATTTGCCACAGCCATGTGTAAATCGCAGCGCCAGATACATACCGGGTTGTCGGGGGCAGCCTTGTCCAAATCAAATCGATCCGGCAGGCGGTTTTCCGGCCAGTCCGATTCATTGAAGCCCTGACCCAGAATCCATCTGTTCTTTCCCAGATGATTGGCTTTGTCTGTGATTTGTTTTTGCATCATTGCAAAAGAAGTTGTTTTTGAAAAATCAATACTGTCGTAATTGACCGCCCATTCGTAAAAATGAAAATGGGTATCGATGAATCCGGGCAAGGCAATCCGGTTATGCAGATCAATCACTTTTGTGCTGGAATCACGGTGGGCCAGTATTTTTTCATCCCGTCCTATATCCAGAATCTTTGACCCGGAAACTGCAATTGCCTGGGCTACGGGCTGCAAAGGGTCTTGGGTCCGGATAGTTCCGTTAAACAGTATTAAATCCGCTGAAGTGTTCATTATAATATGTACCCCTTGGGAAACGGATCATGGTCTTCAACCACAAAGTGGTGGATGCCGGTAATATAGGCCATTCCTTTAATTTCGGCGACAAAGCCGTCAAATGACCCGATCTTTTCTTTTTTAACCAGTCGTGCATTAAATGCGGTTCCCAGCGGGCTGTAATTTGTGTATGCCTGTCCCATATCAAGTCGGCCGGTGTGATGAAGCAGAGCCAGTTTAGCTGCTGTTCCCGTGCCGCAGGGAGAACGGTCAGCATGGGACTCTCCGTAGATAACCATGCCCCTGCCCCGGGGCTCATCATTTTCATGATCGGTTTCGTAAAACTCAGTAACATCGATTGTGTTGACATTCGGTCTAAGCGGATGGGACACTGACAATTGCTTATTGGACGCATCAATGATTTTCATTCCCAGATCAATCAGCTGATTTTTGTTCTTCAAGTCTGTTGTGATACCGATTTTTCGTGCATCCACCATAGCAAAAAAACCTCCGGTACAAACAATATCCACAAAAACGTCCCCGAAATCATCAACGATAACTTTCTGATCTGTTTTATAGACAAAGGAAGGAACCATATCGATCGCCACGGACTCAATGTTATCTTTGCTCATCAAAACTGTTGCCTTCATCAAGCCGGAAGGCGTATCCACCCCGATTTTGTTTTCACCGTTTTCAAGCTTGAGGAAACCTGTTTTGGCAAGCGTCACCACTGCGCCGATAGTGGCGTGTCCGCAAAGATATGGGTATCGTTTTGCATCCATATACAAAAGGCCGAATGCGGCTTCTTTTGAAACACTTTTTGTAACAACCGCGGCCAGGATTTCTTTGGAGCCGCGTGGTTCTTTAGTGAGCATGCTCCTGATATGATCATACCGAAATTTAAACCCGTCCAGTTTCTGGACCATGGTGTCCCCGGGGATGGGTTTCAACCCGTCTACGACCAGCCGGGTTGCCTCTCCTTCCGTGTGGGAATCAATCGTTGTAATCCAGCTTTGTTCAGTATTTAATCGAATCTCGTCCTGATAATACATATCCATTGACCTTCCTTCAATTCTAAAAAGATCTTCAACATCTATTCTCCGTAGAACCAAACAGGTTTTAATTTGAAAGGCAAGGGTAACTTTAAAACATTTCTATGATTGTTATAAAAGAGATTTATACCAAACGTTCATTGCAGAAAGTGTGAATTTGTCTGTCCGGTAGGACGATAGTGTTGTTCAGTTCCCCTTTACGACTGATTATCCGAAGCAAATTTTTTGAATCGCAAAATCGTAAATGATACCGATCGAATAAATAAAATTTTCTATGTACAGTTGGCCTGATTTTTGATTAAGAGCCAACCCCAGAATATGTCTATTATTGATCTCCTTAAACAGTAACTCTTATCCCACTATATATTGTATATCTTAAGATTTAAACGTTGAGTTTGAATTGAAATTTTTTGACAAGGAGCGTCAGATCAACTCACAATTTATGCAGCTAAAATTTGTGAGTTGAACAAAAATGTGCTTTATGGCTGGCGCTAATCCGTATGTTTACGGATAAACTCCCTTATAAGCTGTCCGGCAAGGCTGTATTCATTTGGAATAAGAGGCAGATTATTTGCCTTAAACCATGCGGCCTCTGAAATTTCTTCAGGATCGATTCGAATGTCACCGCTCTGGTATTGGGCTGTAAACCCAATCATCAAGCTGTCAGGAAAGGGCCAGGGCTGACTGTTGGCATATTGAATCTTGCCTACCTTAATTCCAGTCTCCTCAAGCACTTCCCGGCGGACGCAGTCTTCAAGGGTTTCAGCAGGAGAAACAAAACCGGCCAGAATTGAAAACATTTTTTGGTTGGGAAAATTGACACCCCTTGCCAGAAGAATCTCATCTCCCCTGGTTACTGCCGCCATAATGGCCGGTGATATCCTGGGATAAGTTGTGATATCGCACGTCGGGCAGGTCCTTGCGTGTTCTCCATCCAGAATATGAGTCTGACCACCGCAGGCACCACAGAATCGATTATGGGTATGCAGGTCCACTATCTGGCGGGCACATCCGGCCATCTGCCTGAATTGCTCGTTTGAGACATGATAAAACTGTCGTAAAGAAATCAGGTCAAAGTTGTTTTTTAATGAACCATAGTATTGTTCATTCTGAATAAATGGGGCGCAATAACAGGGAGTATTGTTGTAGGTGCCAAAAAAGAAAGTGGACGCCACGGGAAGGGATGAGGCCTGTGTTAGTTTAATACAGGGAATTTCAGAGCCCTGGGTTAGAATTTTGTTGTTACCGATTATAAAGTAATAGGCTTTGTCCGTTTTTGTATCCGGTATCCGGGTTGATGCAATAAATTCCATTGCCCCAGGTAACACGATTGAGCACTACTGTCCAGTAGGCGGGATGATTTAACTATGAAAAAGGAGACGATCAATGTTGCTGTGAGTATTTTTATTGCAGTCAAAGTGTTTTTGCCATAGTAATCTCCTTAAATGGTTTTCATGTCTTTAATCTCTTCAAACGCATCAGTTTGGATTTGGTTGAAAAGAATTTTAATTTAGCTTTCAGGTCACTTAAATAATCATCAAACACTTTTAAACTAAGGGTCCCGGCCTTTACGAATTCGCTTTACATCAACAAGGAATCTACGTATGATATTGGCAATATTGACCCCAAGTTTCCTTTAGAAAACAGCGAAGCGTTGCCTGCCTGTTCGACAGATGTGGGCTTTACGATATTTGATATTCATACAGCTTAACCGGATCAAGTGATGATATGAGAAACCCAATCCTCATTTTATTATTTATATTGTTCATTCCATGTTCATCATGGGCACAAAAATCTATATCAGTTGCCTATCCTGATTTTTATCCGTTTTTTACCAAGACTGATGACAATCAGGTCACCGGTTTTTTTTACGAAATTATTACCCAGGCACTGGAAAATCGTATGGACATGTCCACCCAGTGGTATCAAATGCCATGGAAAAGGTGCCAGGAGCAGGTTAGGTCCGGAAAATATGATGCCATAATAACGGTGCCAACCGAAGCACGGGCAGGCTACACTGTTACCCACCAGGATTGTTTTTACCTCAAACAGCTCAAATTGTTTACATATACGGGCCATACAGGTTTAGCCCGAATAGAAACGATTAATTCAATTGAGGATATAAAAAAAGGGGGATATACGGTCATCACCTATAGCGGTAACGGTTGGCATGAAAAAAATATAACCGGTATGGGAATATCTTCTTTTGTCACCAGTGAAGTCCATAACGTCTGGAGGATGCTGGCTGCCAGACGGGGGGATCTGGTGATTGAATGGCCCCCGGCAGCAATTCCGGGGATTGAAAAATCCGGGGTTGGAGGCAAAGTGATTGAAACCCGGGTCTCCCTTGCAGCCATGCCGTTTCATTTACTCATAGGTAAGCATTCCGAGTATACTCGGATTCTGCCCCGGTTTAACACGGTCATAAAAGAGATGACCAAAGATGGCACAATAAAACAAATCCTTTCCGATTACGGTATAGAATCTTCTAATTAGCATGTTTAGCTGTATCTAGGCGAAATTATGGTCCAGTGGGTTGAAAATCATATTAGGATAATATTCTTGGTTATCCTTGGCGTCTTTATTCTAGGCTTTCTTTCTTTCTTCTCATTTTACCAGGATTTTGGCCGGAATCAGGCTGCCCAAAGGCTTCAAGAAGATGCTTTGGTTATTGCCAGACCCCTGTGGCGGTATGAGGAGTCTCCTGTTGCATATTTGGAGTTGTCTGCCCGGTCAAACAATTACAGGTCTGTTCTTATTGTGGATGATGCTGACAATGTGTTTGCCCACATCATGGGGCCGGAACAAAGCCGGCTGGACAAGCTCCTTGCTGATGCCGGGCTTTTACCTATCACCCACCTGGAAGCCATTGTTAAATACAGGGGAAAGATCATTGGCAAGATTCAAGCAGAATGGGAAAACAGGGCGGTTTATGTTTACTTTTATATCCTGGTCTGCCTGATCCTCTTGTTTATTGGCGTCTGGTTTTTTCTTAACCTTTATATTGCAAAGAAAACCCTCAAAGACAAGGTCGCCGAAAGAACTGCAGATCTAAAGGAGAGCCAGGATCAGCTTCAGGCTATTTTGAACAATGCCGAAGCCGTAATCTATCTTAAGGATGTTAAAGGACGGTATATTACGGTAAACAACCGGTTTGAGCAATTATTCAATGTTGATCGCATAGCCGTTGCCGGATTAAAAGATCATGATATTTTTCCTGCCCACATTGCAGATATATATCATAAAAATGATCAAAAGATTTTGGAGACAAAATCAGCGCTTCATTTTGAAGAGACCGCACCTGATCAGTTTGGCGGTGAGCGTAACTATATTTCAGTTAAATTTCCTTTGAAAAAATCCAATGGTACACTGTATGCCCTGTGCGGTATATCAACAGATATCACAAAGATGAAGCAGGCTGAAAAAGAATTACGGCATCTTCGCAATTACCTGTCCAATATAATTAACTCCATGCCTTCTACACTCATCGGTGTGGATGATGAAGGGCTTATCACCCTTTGGAACAACCAAGCTGAACAGGTTACAGGGTACGTCCCCCAGAAGGCTGTGGGGCGGTCTCTTGAAACGGTTTATCCCCAGTTGTCAGAAGGTATGGACCAGGTCCGCCGGGCGATTGACACTAGAACAGAACAGCAAAGCAAAAAACAGGCACGAAGGCAAGATGATGTGACCGTGTATGAGGATATTACTATCTATCCTTTGATTGCCAACGGGGTTGAAGGGGCAGTGATCCGTATTGATGATATTACAGACCAGGTCCAGCTTGAAGAGATGATGGTCCAATCGGAAAAAATGCTCTCTGTAGGGGGGCTTGCTGCCGGTATGGCCCATGAAATCAATAATCCCCTGGCAGGAATGATACAAACCGCCAGCGTGATGAGAATGAGGCTTGAAGATATGGATATGCCTGCAAACAGGCAAGCAGCTGAACAAATCGGGGTATCTGTAGACCATATTCGCGACTACATGGAAAAAAGGGGGATATTCAGGATGGTGGATGCCATCAATGAGTCTGGTTCCAGGGTTGCTGAAATTGTGGATAATATGCTCAGTTTTGCAAGAAAATCTGATGCGGTTTTTTCTTCTTATCAACCTGAACAGCTTGTAGATAAAATACTGGAACTGGCAGCAACCGATTATGATCTTAAAAAACAATATGATTTTAAAACCATTAAGATTATCAAAGAATATGAAGAAAATCTTCCCATGCTGCCTTGTGAAGGCGCCAAGATTCAGCAGGTGCTGTTGAACATCCTGCGTAACGGTGCCCAGGCCATGCAGTCAAGTCGGCAAAAGGACAGTTACGAACCCTGCTTTATAATAAGGCTGTCCATTGAAAAAGAGCCTGGCATGCTCAGGATTGAGATTCAAGATAATGGTCCGGGTATAGATAAAGCCACTCAAAAAAGGATATTTGAACCTTTTTTTACGACTAAGCAGCCCGGGATCGGTACGGGCCTTGGGTTGTCAGTCTCTTATTTTATTGTGACGGAAAACCATGGCGGCACCATGGATGTCGCTTCAGCGCCGGGCAAGGGTACCACGTTCTATATTCGTTTGCCTTTGGCTCCTGACAAAGGAGGAGAGCATGGCTGAACCGTTAAAAATATTGGTCATAGATGATGAGCTGCACATCCGCCAAAGTTTCAGCGATTTCCTTGAAGATTTGGGATTTGAAACGATTTTGGCTGAAAACGGACTTATAGGCCTTGAGCGCCTCAAGACAGAAAAACCCGACCTGGTCCTGCTTGATTTACGAATGCCGGAAATGGACGGACTTGAGGTATTGCAACAGGGTAAAAAGCTTTTGCCGGACACGCCAATGATTGTTATTTCCGGGGCAAATCGGATCGGGGATGTGGTCAGGGCTTTGAGGTATGGGGCATGGGACTACCTTGAGAAACCTGTACGGGATTTTTCCATTTTAGGTCATTCCGTACAAAAGGCAGTGGAAAAAGCAAGGTTGATAAGGGAAAACAAAGCATACCAGGAACAGCTTGAAAAAAAGGTTAAAGAACGGACTGCCGAACTCGAAAAAGCCAACACCAATTTATCCCATATTAATCATCGTTTGCACAGGATTGTAGAATCGACCCGGGGACTGACCTGTTGTAAAGAGATGGGACAGTTCTCCAAAATGATTCTTGATGAGTTTGCAGACCAGATGGCTGCCACTGGAGGCAGCTTCTATATGATTGAAGGTGATAGCTTAAAGCTCATGTATGCTCTTGATCCGGGCCATGCGCCTGAGCGTCTTTCCTTTCCACTAGAAGAGGACTCTGTCCTGAAAAAAGTGATTGAGGAGAGAAATCCTCTTTTAATCGAAGATATCGGATTATTGGACGACATTCGTTCAAGTGAATGGCAGGGATATACAGACGGGTCGTTGCTTGCCTTTCCTATTCTCGATACAGACAGTAAAGCTGTGGGAGCCATTACCCTTCACTGCAAAGAAGAGCCCCCTTTTGTAGAACAGGACAAGGAGATCGGGGCGATTCTTGCCTCTTATTCCTGTGAAACTTTAAGGGCTGTCAAAGCATTTGAGGCAGTCCAGAAAAGCGAACTGCAATACCGAACCTTGTTTGAAAAAAATAATGACGCGATTTTTATGGTTGAAAGGCAAACCGGTCGATACCTGGACGCAAACCAGGCAGGACTCGAACTGACAGGCAGGTCTTTGGAAGAACTCAACCAATTGACAGTTTTTGACGTGACACCCATAGGAGCTAAAGAACGGTTTTCATCACTTCAACTGGTTGATACGCCGTCAGATTTTGGAATGGTGGTATACGAGCGTCCGGATCACACCTATCGCACGGCTAAGCTGACTGTCGTTCCATTAGATGACAATATGATCATCGGAATTGCAAAGGATATAACCCAGGATTTGGAGCTGGAAAAACAGCTCAGACATTCCCGTAAAATGGAGGCCATAGGTACATTGGCCGGGGGCATTGCCCATGATTTTAACAATATTCTTTCAGGCATATTCGGGTATGCCCAACTGACTGAGATGAACCTTGATAATCCTGAAGCGGCCCGTAAAAATCTTCGCCAGGTCGTAAACGGTGCATCCCGCGCAGGTGAACTTGTCCAGCAGATACTGACTTTTAGCCGCCAGGCCGAACATGAGCGGAAGTCACTGAAACTGTATCTGATAGTAAAAGAGACCGTGAAGTTTTTAAGGTCATCCATTCCATCAAGTATTGAGATCAAAGAAAAAGTAAATAGTCGCAGCAATATATTGGCTGATGCCACCCAAATCCATCAGGTGATTATGAATTTGTGTACAAATGCCTACCACGCTATCGGTAATAACCAGCAGGGCACCCTGACTGTTTCCCTTGAAGAAGTCGAGGTGACGGAGCTGGCGTTGAAAAATGACTGCCGCCTGGGACCGTATTTAAGGCTGGGTATTGAGGATACGGGAAATGGGATTGATAATGAAATTCTGGACAGGATTTTTGACCCTTACTTTACCACCAAAGAAATGGCCCATGGCACAGGGCTGGGCCTGGCTGTAGTGGAAGGTATTGTCAAAAGCCATGAAGGGTTTATCACGGTAAAAAGTGCGGTTGACCAAGGCACGTTATTCAATGTCTATTTTCCAAAAGTGGCCCCTTCGCAAAAAGTTGATAGCTTAAACGCCAGTACTGCTGACATGTCAGGGGGAACTGGGAGGATCATGCTGGTAGAAGACGAAGCATCTATCCTTGAAGCAACCCAAGGTATTCTTGAAAAGGTCGGATATCAGGTAACAGGATTTTTGGACGGGGAATCTGCATTTAGAGAATTTGAAAAGGACCCTTCCCAGTTTGATCTGATTATCACAGATATGACCATGCCTAAAATGAGCGGACGGGAACTTTCCAGGAAGGTGCTGAGCATAAAAGCTGAAATGCCCATTATTTTGTGTACAGGGTTTCATGAAACCTTTACCAGGGAAAAAGCCCTGAAAGAAGGCATCAGTGAATATGTCCAGAAGCCTCTTACCGGAAAAAAACTAGTGGATATTGTAAGCCAGGCTTTGGTTAACAATGCAGAGCATCCAAAATAAAAATCCGGTGCAGGATGGCCTGCACCGGATGGTCTAACCCGAAGTTTTCACCGGGATATGGGCGGTCCCGGGGAGGCAAATGGGGGTTAGTTGATGGTTTTCATGGCTCCCATGTATCCGCGAAGTGTTTTCCCGACGACTTCTACGGACCGGGAGCGAATAGCTTCGTTAACCTGAATCAGGCGGATGTTGTCGCAGCCTGTGTTGGCAAGATCCAGACCTTTTCCAATCACATCCGTATCAATATTTTTCATAAAATCCTGAAGCAGGGGAACGGCCTTATGGGCAAACAGGTAACAGCCGTATTCAGCCGTATCTGAAATTACCACATTCATTTCGTACAGTTTCTTGCGGGCGATGAGGTTTGAAATTAAGGGAACCTCATGGAGAGACTCATAGTATGCAGATTCTTCAATAATACCGGCGGATACCATGGTGTCATAGGCTAACTCCACACCGGCTTTGACCATGGCGATCATGAGAATGCCGTTGTCAAAGTATTCCTGTTCAGGGATATCTGCATCCTGGGAGGTTGATTTCTCAAAAGCGGTTTCTGCGGTTTCAGCACGCCATTTGAGCAGGTTGGCATCGTCATTGGCCCAGTCTTCCATCATGGTTTTGGAAAAATGGCCGGTCATGATGTCGTCCATGTGTTTGTTGAACAAGGGGGTTAAGATTTCCTTGAGCTGTTCAGCCAAGTCAAAGGCTTTGATTTTGGCAGGATTGGACAAACGGTCCATCATGTTTGTGATGCCGCCGTGTTTGAGAGCTTCGGTAATGGTTTCCCATCCATACTGAACCAGTTTGGACGCATATCCTTCTTCCATACCTTTTTCCATCATCTTGTCATAGCAGAGCAAAGAACCCATCTGCAGGACACCGCACAGAATAGTCTGTTCGCCCATGAGATCAGATTTAACCTCAGCTACAAATGATGACTGCAGTACGCCTGCTTTGTGGCCGCCAGTACCTGCTGCATAGGCTTTTGCAAGTTCCAGGCCTTCTCCGCGAGGATCGTTTTCGCGATGTACGGCAATAAGTGTGGGAACGCCAAAACCCCGTTTGTATTCTTCCCTGACTTCTGTACCAGGAGATTTAGGTGCTACCATTATGACGGTGAGGTCTTCTCTGATCTGCATGCCTTCTTCAACAATGTTAAAACCGTGAGAGTAGGAAAGGCAGGCATCCTTCTTCATCAACGGCATTACAGATTCAATGACATTGGAATGCTGTTTGTCCGGGGTCAGGTTGATGACAAGGTCAGCTGTAGGAAGCATCTTTTCATAGGTATCTACAGCAAAACCGTTTTCAGTGGCGTTTTTCCAGGACTGGCGTTTTTCCGCAATGGCTGCTTCCCTTAAAGTATAAGAAACATCCAGACCGCTGTCACGAAGGTTCAAGCCCTGGTGAAGACCCTGGGCACCGCATCCCACGATAACAATTTTTTTGCCTTTCAGCGCGTCAACCCCGTTGAATTCGCTTTGGTCCATGAACCTGCATTGAGACAATTCTTCCAGCTGCAGCCGCAGGGGCAGGGTGTTAAAGTAATTGGCGCCCATATCTATTCTCCTCATTAAAATATTAAAACTGCAAATAGTGGTTAACGGCTGCAGGCTTTTTTTGCCTGATTTTTGGTGGCCGTATTTGGCTTTTTAAAATGTACCATGGCGTATATTTTTCATTGCGTCAAATGAATCATTTGCAACTATGTGTTGCAATAATTGCAACGAACGACTAAAAATATACAGAATTCTGATTTTAAAAGGAGGCGTGAATGGATATAAGGACCCTGGAATTGTTCCGGCATTTGAGCGGCTCTCTGCACTTTGCCCGGACCAGCAGGGCCTGTCATATCACCCCGTCAGCCCTTACCCGGGTGATTCAGCGCCTGGAAGCAGAGGTCGGAGAACAGCTTTTTATTCGTGACAACCGTTCTGTAGAGCTGACCTATGCAGGACTTGCCTTTAAAAAATATACTGAGGATGTGCTCCGGCGTTGGGATCGTCTCCAAGGAGAGCTTTCCGAAGATGAAACCTTAAAAGGCCAGCTTGCCTTGTATTGTTCTGTGACAGCCGCTTACAGTATCCTGCCTGATATGATTACCCAGTACAGGGCGGTTCATCCGGGGGTTCAAATCCGCTTGGAAACCGGGGACCCGGCCCAGGCTTTGACCCGGCTTATGAACCGGGATGCAGATGCGGTCATCGCCGCCCTGCCCGGAACACCGCCGCCACAGATATCTTTTTTAAACATGGCGACAAGCCCTTTGGTCTTTATTGCGGCCCGACAGTATCCGGATGTCATTGTCCGGGAAAATGACCTGATTGATTGGGAGCAGACCCCCATGATCTTGGCGGACAAGGGATTGAGCCGGGAACGTATGGATTTGTGGTTTGCACAGAACCAGGTGGTACCCAATATCTATTCCAGGGTGGCAGGCCATGAGGCCATTATCGCATTGGTCAATCTTGGATGCGGTATGGGCCTGGTCCCTAAACTTGTGTTGGAAAAAAGTCCGCTGGCCCGTGAAATTGACATCTTAGAGAATATGCCCAAACTTCCGCCTTATGAGATCGGGTTGTGCATTCGTAAAAAGAATCTGGCCAATCCCCGCGTTTTGGCACTATGGGAAATCGCTTCTAGACTTTCCATGAACCCGGCTTTGAACGGGAAAAACATCTCTGCTAAATCTCCGCGGTCGTCCTGACTGCTTGAGAGGCAAAGATCTGATACGCATATCTGCCATGTCGTCAGCATAAGCATATTATTTGGCAGTCCATATTCTAAACATAAAACAATCTGAAAGCTGTTGTTTTGGAGCGACCTGTGTATGTTTTTTTCTTCACATAACACAGAATGTTTTTTCTTTTTATTTAAAATTTATGAAGAAGACTAACTAATATTTAAACTTTCTTTTCAGTGTATTTCACAGCGTGCGAAACTTAATTTCAGTGTGTCAAGACCTCAAAGCAACCCTACCGTGTGCCTCTTGATTTAACAGGACGGTCGATGTTCTAAAAAATTGGTAACATATTGATAAGGCGGAATAAATTTTGCATTTGAATCTGAAAGCATCCTATGTTCACGGCCTTAAGGAAAGGCCTTCAGGCTGGTATAACAAAACCTGCATTGCATAAAAAAGGAGAAACAATGAAACGCACATTATTATCCTTGGCAGTTGCGGCAATTTTATCAACAGCATCCCTGTCCGGAGCTGCAACCATTGAAGTAAACGAATTTCTTCCATCTACATCTTCACCCGCTTCAGGCAAATGGTATTTGACTGATATAAGAGGGGGAGGCACTGCCACCATAAACAATCTTACAGGGGTTGGCGGCAACCTTGAAACCAACCAGCCTCTGCCTACAGGTGCAGCTAAGCTCACCACCGGCCTTGATGACAATGATAAAGCTGAAGTTGGTACATTTGCTAATTTCGGGCTGGCATCAACCCTGCTCGAAGATATTGAGCTTGGGTACGACTATTACAAACAGAGCGTTACCGGCGGTAATACAGCAGCAGCCCCGTCTATTAAATTGACGATTGCAGCACAGGGTGGAACCGGTGATAATTATGGGCAACTTGTGTATGAACCATATTGGAATTTGCCCGGAACAGGTCCCGGAACACCGGAGACAGGTGATTGGAAGTCTGTTTCCATCGATGAGCGCACTGGCTGGGATGGAACCGATCTTGACGGTGGATGGTGGTGGACCGGCGGATTTGGATTTCCCGGAAGTGCTGGAGGGGACCCCTTGCGTTCTTTGGAAGAATGGGCAACCGGTTTTGCTGTTGAGGACGGAGATGATTTTGCTAATGCCTATCTCATTGGCATCAGCATTGGTGTTGGTACCTACAATCAAGGCCAAGTCGGCTATTTTGACAACGTTTCAATACGAAGCACTACAGGCCAGTTAGATATTACTTATGATTTTGAAGCATCCGAGATCCCAGAACCTGCAACCCTTATGCTTTTTGGCCTTGGCCTAGTCGGAATTGCCGGCATGTCTCGCAGAAAACACTAAACCCAATATTGCAATTTTGAACAACAGGCGTTTTCATATACCGCAGTCAAACGGTATTTTCGGGTACTCACCATTGAGGATTGGTATGATGAGATTCCGAATATTTCTTGGTGCAAAATCATTTTTAGAAGCTTGAAGCTCTTCTAAGGACCACCAATGATGTTTTAAAACGTAACTGTCCTGATTGCTTGGATTGTAATTTGACTCAATTGTAAAAGCCACGAAGAAGCGTTCATATTGATCGAAAGGTTTTCCATTCCATGAATCCTTGTGTCGCCTATACCAAACATATGGACCAAGATTAATATGGCAGCCAGATTCTTCATGTGCTTCTCTCAGTGCAGCATTCTCAAATGATTCATTGGGTTCAAGGCCACCACCGGGCATCACCCAGAAAACGTGGTCACTATTCGGTTCTGAAGCCTTTAAATAGAGAACTCGTTTATCCTTATTGATTAGGATAACTCTTGATGCTAATCGAGATTCCTTTGGAACGTCGTTATACATATTTCCAATACCTAAGTATTCTCCGAGCGTT
>JAKSAU010000870.1 GCA_022361535.1 Desulfobacterales bacterium | reverse complement strand
ATTTTTCTTGAATGAATATCCAATGTGTCCAATGCCTTCACCTATTATTTTTTTTAATCCATCAACTTTATATCTCACCCTGTCATAATAATCCAGACATTTTTTTCTTCATTATATTTCGTATTCTTTGATACTTGAAAAGTAACCAAAACAAAAATCCGTATAAACTTTTCCTTGATTCTTCGATATGTAATTTTCATAACTACTCCAGGGATAATGTGAGATGTTATTGACTATGAATCTTTTCTTTAGCTCTTTTAACATAGCACAAGAATTTTTCCTTTCGGTCATTACTTATATAGTTAATTGCTAAACCCCATAACCCGCTAAAATTCAGCGTTTTGAGGTTGTGTATCTATACAACTCCTCACTCAATTGTGGTATAATATAGTTGATTAAACACAATACTACAAAAAAGCAAGGAGATGTAATCTAATGATTAGACCGAAACAGCTCTCACTAAATGATATTTACCCAGACTGCCTCGAATCCTTTGAAAACGACAAACCCAAATTTCTTTCTATGTTGGAAGAACACCTTGATATTCATGCCCTTATCCCTTTGAGTTTCAAAATGCATTTCACAAATCATACTGGCAGACCCCGCAAATACTCTCTAAGCGCATTTATTCTTGCTCTCATTATCCAGCGTATATTTAGCATCCAAACCGATAGACTTCTAATTGTATTCCTCACATATTCACGTCAGCTCCGAGAATTCTGTGGTTTTGATAAGGTTCCGGATACATCAAAATTCACACGCTTTAAACAGGATTTTAAAGATGACCTCAAAACTATGTTTGACAGCCTTGTCGACCTTACCGAACCCATCTGTCAAAACATAGACAGTAAGCTTGCGTCCATGGCTATCTTCGACACCTCCGGTATTGAAGCGTATGTTCAGGAAAACAGTCCCAGGTTCATCAACGCTTTAATTAAAAAACTGAAGGCATGGAAAGCAGCAAAAGGACTGGATGATTCTTATAATCCGTATAAAGCAGCATATGGTTTGATGCCAACTCACGCTGAAGCTGACCCTGCCATCAAGCAAATGTATATCAATGGGCACTTCTGCTATTCCTACAAATTCGGCATGATTACAAACGGTCTTGGTATTGTTCGAGATATTAATTTTTATGATGTAAACTACTACCTTGAGCATCCCCAAATTCAAGTTTCCAAGAAAGATGATTCTCCGGATGAAGATAAATCGTTAGCAGATTCTAAGGCACTTCTGCCAGCTCTTAGGGATTTCTTTAAGAAACACCCTTTAATAAAGCCATCCGTATTTCTTGGTGATTCCGCATTTGATTCCATCGATATCTACAATGAGCTGCTTGGCAAAAACGGTCTTGGTTTTAAGAAAGCATTTATCCCGATTAATTGTGCACATGATTTAAAATATCCGGATTGCCCGATTAATCAAGATGGCCTGCCATGCTGCCCGAACAATTCTACGCTTCCAATGAAGCCCGAAACAAGTGGCTCCCATCTTCGCTGCGGTATGCCTACATTCAAGTTCGTATGTCCCAAGATGTCGTGGAAGAAATGCGAGGATGGAAATTACAG
Organism: Desulfobacterales bacterium; assembly: GCA_022361535.1. The sequence continues at coordinate 889 of JAKSAU010000870.1, read as the reverse complement.
ACGCCGTACTTCTTGCGAAAACCCCTGTACGGATTCACCCTGCGGTCGCATGTTCTATGTCTATCCGGGAAAAAATCTTCGCACCTTCCCCGGAACCGTTCGTGGAACCGAAGAATGGGACGATACCTACAAAATACGCGTAACCGTCGAGAAATCCATCAACCACTTTAAAGACAGTTTCTGTATCGCAGGACGAAAAACAAGAAATGCTCTTACCTCGGAAGCTGATTTGTATTTAGCAGGCATTACTCAACTTGTTACTGTTCTTCTTTCTGATAGCATACACCAGCATAAATACATACGAAGCCTCAAACCGTTGATTTCAGCATAGCAGTATTAAAATACGTTATACAGACTTGTGCATGTTCATCTCGTTTTTTAATACGGTTTATTTCTACATGCTTTCATGCTGAATTAGGATAGTTATCCAAAGCTTTTGTTTGTCGTTATTCACTTTTCAATGTTCTCTGTTGCGTCTGCGTCCACAACTTTACTAAAACTTGGCATATATGGTTCTCTTTTTTTCAAGAGTTTCGCAATTACTTAATAAAGTATTTGGTATTTTATATTCCATATAATGTAATTACCCCTTGCTTACTTAATTATAACATTCTTTATATAAAATAAACAATAATCTACTTTGTCTCTTTTCTGGTGTTAGTTATCTCTTAGAGTGGGTAGTTCACTGCATAGCTCATGGTGAACTGTAGTACGGTTCACCAAATAGACATACTATTTCCCTGGTGTGAAAATAATTTTTTTTTTAGTGCTTACAGAATATAAAACATGTAATGTGTGAACAAAATAGATGCAGCTTGTATTCGTTCACTAAACTTAACAATTTAAATTACATATGTACAAAAATTATATTAACATTTTTTTTATTTTT
>JAKSAU010001165.1 GCA_022361535.1 Desulfobacterales bacterium | reverse complement strand
TGATTATCCCCTGCCTGAATACTCCATTCTTCGCCATGACCTTTTCTCAGATCAGACCTGGGAAATGCTTGGGCTAACCAAAAAGCAGATGGCAACTGTCGGGGCGTTACTTGGTGGTTCAGTCGGTGTGGTTCTGGATGCCGCCGCAGCCGGGTTAAGCTTTGGGGTATTTACGGCTATCGGGTCCGCCATAGGTGCCGGGTCTGCCCTCATGGGACTGAAACGGCTGGCGGGAAAGCCGTCCGGCCCGGTGAGCGGAGACCGCATTCAATTAGGTCCAAACGAAAATATTCAGTTTTTGTATATCCTCATGGACCGGGCCCTTCTTTACTATGCACATATGAGCAGGCGTGCCCACGGCCGAAGGGATCTTCCTGAGCTTGTAAAGGAAGATACAGATGTAAAAAAAGGAATTTCTTCTTTACTGACGTCAAGTCAGCATCAGGTTTGCGTCAAGTTTTTTAAATCAGCCCGGGGAAAATCAATACTTACAGGAAAAAAGGCTGCTCCCGGGTTTGCGCTCCTGGTGGAATCACTTCTAAATGACATTGTGTCGCGACGGATAGATCCGGGTTCCTCCAATTAGTAGCAGCCGAAAGTAAACTATTTTAGCAGGCCGGACTTTTCACAATTTCACTGATCGTTCCGTCTTCCCAGATTATTTTAATGCTCTTTTCAAAGATCTTTTCTAAGTTTTTACCCTAGGGGTGAATTTTGCTTGTTAAATGCATCTGCTTGACAAAGCAATATGGTATGTCTTATAGCTCATTGAACCCTAACCTCTAAATATGGTTGGTACTATGCCTGTATTCCTGATTGCTGCTTGCCTGATACTCGGGGTGGCCGGATTGATCTTCTTTTGTCTGTTCCGGTATATGACACTTAAACAACGCTATGCACTCGCATTCTCTTCTGATAAGGAGGCTCAAAAAAGAGCCCTTCCTGATTTTGACCATTTCGTTGAACGGTTTCGTAAGATGATAATGCTTCCAACAGTGTCCTGGACCGATCGAAACAAACGGGACATTGATACATTCAAGCAATTCCAAACAGAATTGGAAAAAATGTATCCCCGGGTACATACCGAAATGGACCGGGAAATGATCGATGCTTTTGGTCTGATATATTGTTGGAAGGGTAAGAATTCAAAGAAAAAACCCGTTCTCTTTCTTGCACATTATGATGTTGTACCGGCAGAAGAAAAAGGTGATGAGACCTGGGATGAAGATCCGTTTGGCGCCCATGTAAAGGACGGTGTTCTATGGGGGCGTGGAACCTTAGACATCAAATGCCAGCTGGCCTTCCAGATGGAAACAGCTGAGTTCCTATTGGAAAAAGGATGGCAGCCTGACCGGGATATCTACTTCGCCTTTGGAGGGGACGAGGAAATCGCAGGGATTGATGGAGCCCAGAAAATAGCAGCCTTGTTCAAGGAGCGCGGACTTGAGTTTGAATTTGTGCTGGACGAAGGCGGTGTGATTGCAAAGGATCAGCTGGCGTTTTTAAAAGAACGGCCTGCAGCTTTGGTTGGCCTGGCTGAAAAAGGTTTCGTAACTTTTAAGATAACCGCAACAGGCGAAAGTGGGCATTCGTCCATGCCTGTCAAAGGGGGGACCGCAATAGGCCGGTTGGCAAAAGGTATTGTGCGTCTGGAGGAGAAACCGTTCCCGGTCCGTTTAGACCCGGTCATGTCCAATATGCTGGAGCGGTTTGTTCCCTACGTATCATTTGGTCTTGGCATTGTATTTGCCAATCTTTGGCTTACCCGCCCACTGATCCTGTTTATTTTTTCAAAAAACCGGGTGACAGACAGCCTGATCAGAACTACCCAGGCAGTGACTGTAATCAGAGCCGGTGAACAGGAAAATGTACTGCCCGGGGAGGCTGCCTGCCTTGTCAACCACAGGATCATTCCTGGCGATACCATTAATATGATCTTGAGAAGGCATCGCAAAACACTTAAAGATGGCGGTTTGACCTTGGATGACGCCGGTCACTGGCCTGCCAACGATCCGATCCGGGCAGGAGATATTGATGCCGGTGGATTTTCTCTTATACGCAAAGTGCTGTCCAAAACCCATCCGGATGTCATCACGGTACCTTATCTTGTTAACGGATCTACTGATTCCAAATACTATAATGAATTGACCGGCCAAATCTTAAGATTCTGTCCCCTTGTTCTCACCCCGGATGATGTAGCAAGCATCCACGGTGTGAATGAAAAGGTCTCTTTGGAGAATCTTAGAAAAGGACTTGAATTTTATATAGAGCTTTTTTACCACCTTTAATCGTAAAAAGGATTTACCATGACAGATGCCACCATTCCTGCCCGGACTGAAGCGGATTCCGTCGCACCATCTCAAACAGACTCGGGCGACGAGTCCATGCTGAAAATAGGGCTCAAGCCTTTTCTTACGGCATTCGGGATTTTGTTGCTCCTCATTGTTTTTTCGGGTTTTCTTACCCAATGGATTCCTGCCGGTGCTTACGAAAGAGTGCAAATTGACGGCAGAATGGCGGTGAAAGCAGATTCATTCCAATATTTGGATGAATCCGGATACCCGGTTTGGCGCTGGTTTACCGCACCTGTTGAGGTGATTTGGGGAGATAACTGGCTGATGATCCTGGTGCTTTCCCTGTTCATGATCTTTTTAGGCGGGTCATTCACGGTCCTGGAAAAAGGCGGGGTTTTGCAGGAACTTTTGGCATGGACCGTTGCGCGGTTTAAAGCAAATAAATACCGGTTGCTGGGTGTGATTATATTTATCATGATGTTCCTAGCAGCTTTTGTCGGGGTATATGAGGCTTTAGTTCCCCTGATTGTGATCATTGTTCCCATGTCCCTGGCCCTGGGATGGGACAGTCTGACCGGACTTGGCATGAGTATGCTGGCCCTTACATTCGGGTTTTCTGCGGCCGTAACCAACCCCTTTACCATTGCTGTGGCACAGGAGCTGTCTGACCTGCCTTTGTTTTCAGGTGCCTGGTTTAGAATCATATTTTTTATTGCCACTTACCTGCTCTGCTATTTCATGGTCAGCCGCTACGCAAGAAGAGTGGAAAAAGACCCGTCATTATCCCCGGTATATGAGGCGGATTGCAAAATTCGGGACCGTTTCAGTGTAGAAAAGGTTCTTGGGGACCGCGCGGACAGCGATCCGAAAAAAGTAAAAGCCGCACTTTGGTTCGGAGTTTGCCTGGGTATTGCGATCGTGTTCATGGTGTTGGCCGGACTGATACCGGCCCTGCCCTCTGATGCCGCTTTCCCGACAGTGGCACTGCTTTTTCTTATCGGCGGTGCCGGATCCGGGCGGATTATTGGATATTCCTGGAAAGAGTTGTTCAAAGTACTTTCTTCCGGGGCCATGAATATGCTGCCAGGTATCATGCTGATTCTCATGGCCATGAGTGTGCCCCACATCATGACCCGGGGGCATGTTATGGATACTATTCTTTTTTATGCATCCCAGGCCATTGAGGGGACAAACCCCTTTCAGGCAGCGTTTTATATTTATCTGCTCACCCTGGCGCTGAACTTTTTTATTTCTTCTGCATCTGCCAAAGCATTTTTAGTCATGCCGATTATCGCACCGCTGGCAGATATTGTAGGGCTGACACGACAGACTGCTGTTTTCGCCTTTGATCTGGGTGACGGGTTTTCCAATATGGTTTTTCCCACCAATGCCCTACTCCTTATTGGGTTGAGCTTTACCGTTGTGACCTATCCAAAGTGGATCAGGTGGACCTGGAAGATGCAGGTGGGAATTGCGGTCTTGTCCATGATTTTTCTAATGATTGCCGTTGCCATTAAATTCGGTCCCTTTTAACCGGTATACAAATAAAGGTGCATATGAAAGCTTTGAGACAAACGAACGGGCGTGCAGCGTCCTGATGAATGGGCATTTCTTCTTGACAAAAATCAGGCGAGCAAATACTACTAGTAATTAACTCTGTTTATCAAACTGATTATTATAGCTTTGGGCAAAGCGCCAATTCATTGTCACAGGTAAAGGATTGTGAATATGCGAGATATAGAAGGCCTGTTGGAACTGAACAAGTCTGAAGGAATCTACATTGACATTGGGACAGACGTTTACCTGGAAATTCAGGGTGTTACCTTTTCAGTAACCAGTGTATTCATCGGACTGCTAAAAGATGAGTTTATGCTGATTACCCTGCCCAAAAAGTATAAAAGCGTTCAAAGCAAATTATATCCGGGCAACAAAATGGTGGTTAAATATCTATACGAAGGCTCTGTATTTGCATTTCAGTCAAGTGTGATAGAAATGATTACAACGCCCATCCGAGCCCTTGCCCTGGAATACCCCAAAGTAGTTCAAAAAAGGGAACTGAGACGTAATCGCCGCAGACAAGTGGTCATTCCAGGACGGGTTGAGGCTAAAAAGATGTCATTCCCGGTAATGGTCAGCGATATCAGCAAAGTAGGATGCCAATTTGTTTTTCAGCATAATATTACCTTCAGAGAAGGCGATGCGCTCAGATTATACTGCAATTTTCCCGGGTGTCCCGGTGAGGTCGGATCTTTGGCTTTTGTCAGGAACATTAGACGGGAGAGCGGCACACTTTCAATCGGTGCCAAGTTTAAGGATTCCACCGATGAGTTTATAACCCCGCTGCTGCATTTTATTTTTTCAATAGAGGACTTTGTCTGAAATCAACACAGCCTGCGCTAAATTTTCACCTGCTTGATTCATGTCTTAACGATAAAAATCATCTTAACCTATGATGCGCGCCTGCATTAGTGTGTCATTTCCAAAATAAATTTCCGATTGGCTTGGTGAAAAAAGGCATCCCATATACAAAGACCGGCCCGTTTATATTAAGAAACGGCTGCTGAATTTTTTGTAAAAAATCCTCCTGATGCCTTCTTCTTAGAACAATCGAGCCTAAGTGCTCAAATCACAATACCTTCATTTTTTTCAGGAACGTCAGCTCTTGCCAAGATTAGTTTTGACTATCCAAAAGGTTGCATAAATGGTTCTGGATGGTACTATTAGGTTAAGGACATGATCACTATATTTATCGCAATTCTCGAAAATTTGTTTCATTAAAACAGGCGCTCTTTTCGCTTTCAGCCAAGAGGTGCTTTTGAGGATTGGTATGATAAAATTGAGTGTAAAAAATACTATAGCCGGAGGTCTTCAATTAATGAGATTCTGGAAAACAGTTTCAGCCTGGATTATAGTTTATCTCTTTGTTGCCGCCATATTCTTGTGTTCAAATTGTATGGCTGCAAAAGTCGTTGGTTTTCTTATGCCCCAGTCCGGGCTGGGTGATCAATCTTTTAATGATATGACCTATGCAGGTATGGTGAAGGCCAGAAATGAATTTAAATTTGCCCTGATCCGGGAAAAAACAACAGATAATACGGAAAACAGCAGGGAAGCCAGTCTGGAGGTTTTATTAAATCGCGGTGCCACGGTTGTGGTTGCTAACGGATGGGAATTTCGCAACATAATAAGAAAAGCAGCCAAGAAAAATCCCCATGTAAAATTTGTCCTTAACGATTTTGCCGTAACCTCAGGTGATAATTTGGTATCAACTGTTTACGGGCAACATGAGGGTGCTTTTCTTGCCGGTGCTTTATCGGCCTGGAAAACCAATACCGGAAAGATAGGTTTTATTGGTGGCGAAAACATGCCTATTATTCGTGCATTTTTCAAAGGGTTTGAGGAGGGGGCTTTTTACGTAAATAAAAAGATCGAAATCATATCAGAATATATCGGTGGGTCAGATGATCACCGATCCGGATTTGACAATCCAGGCTTTGCCTACTTAAAGGCAAAAGAGATGTATCTGGCTGATGCAGATATAATTTTTACAGTGGCAGGATTGTCCGGAAACGGCGTCATACAGGCTGCTTTAGAGAGAAAACGATTCGTCATCGGGGTGGATGCGGATCAGGACCATATGGCCAAAGGATATATCTTAACAAGTGTCATGAAGCGGCTTGACATAGCTACTTACAGGGAACTTGCAATTATCATGAAAGGCGAGTTTGAACCAGGAGTACATTTTTACGGCCTAAAGGAAAAGGGGGTTGCGCTTTCGCCCATGACATATACACGTGAGTTAATCGGCTCAGATATTATCAACCGCCTCAAAGACCTCGAAGAAAAGATAATTTCAGGGCAGATTGTTGTAACGAATATCCTGTCACAAGAGCCGTAACCTCAACAGTTTAGTTTGTAACGGCTTTTGGAAATACCACTGCTAATCAAAGGCTGACTATACCATAGTTAATAAGGAGTTAAAGTGCGTTTATCAAAAGCAAGTATTTGGCTGATTGTTTTTCTACTTTTTATTCCGGTACAGGTGAATTCAAAAAACATTGGATTTTTGACCGGCTCTGGCGGACTTGGAGATGAATCGTTCAATGATGCAACTTACAAAGGAATGGCCAAGGCAGTAAAAGAGTTCAATCACAAATTGATCGTCCGGGAATGGGAACAGGAAAAAGATATGGACCAGCTGTTTCTTGGATTGGTGAACAGCAATGCTGATCAAATCGTTTTGAATGGAGACCAGTTTTTACCTCTCACTGAAAATTATGCTGATCGATTTCCGACAGTTAAAATTATAGCCAATGATTTCTACGGGGGAAATTACCCTAATGTAAAATCAATTATCTATGGACAGCATGAAGGCTCTTTTTTAGCAGGAGCACTTGCCGGGTGGTTTACACGCAGCGGAAAAGTTGGTTTTATCGGGGCCATTGATATTGATGTAATTCAGGCATTTCTTGTCGGTTTTAACGAAGGGGTTGCATATGCCTCACCAAATGTTGATGTTGCGGTTGAGTTTATTTCCAAACTTCCGGACTATTCCGGTTTTAATGATCCTTCAAAGGCTTCCCGCTTGGCAAAAAAAATGTACGATAACAACGTGGATGTAATTTTTGCCGTGGCCGGACTAAGCGGAAACGGAGTGATACGAACGGCAAGTATTGAAAAAAAATATGTTATCGGTGTAGATCGCGATCAGGATCATATGGCCAAAGGATACGTGCTTACAAGTGTTATCAAACAATTGGACCATGCTGTTTACCAGGAACTCGCCAAAGTCCAAAAAGGGGGGTTTACCCCTGGTACAATTTCATACAGCCTTGGCAACGGGGGGATCCGGTTGAGCGAGATGAAATATACAAAGCATATAATTCCGGCTTTCATACTGGAGAATTTACAAAAAATAAAAAAGGATATTATTTCGGGAACGATAAAAGTAACCAATTTTTTAGAGCCGGAGAGTGGACGTGACTGATTCTCAGCAAAAAAAACGTGATAGTATTCAGACGTTTCGGCCCAAATTTTGGCAAAAACTAAGCGTCAAAGTCTCTGTAGGTATTGTGTTGATCTTAGGGTTTATTCTTATTTTTATCGGACAATTTGCTGTTAATAAACAACGTGAGTATATGCTGGATCAGCTTAACGAGTATGGTGTTGAAACCAGCGAATTTGTGGCCGAGATCAGTATTTTTCCTATCCGTAAATTCAGTATATACCAACTTGAGAGTTTTGTTTCCCGTTTGGAAAAAGGTAAATTGATTACCTATTGTGAGATCTATGATTCCCAAGACAATCCTTTGGTTCACCAGATCGGACAGCTGCCCAGGATAGAAAAGCATGTACCGGAAAATATACTGATTTTTAAACGGGATATTGTAGATGAAGGGCATACAATCGGCAGGGTGGAAATAGGTATTGATCCTAACCCAGTGCTTTCACGCATGGAAAAGGCATCACAATATATTCAGGTAGTTTTTATTTTGGAGTTGATTATAATTGCCTTGGCAGTAAGCTTTTTCATCCATAAAAGTTTTGTATCGCCTTTTATCCGCCTGACACAGATAACCGAAGAGATTGCAGTAGGAGAGTTCACCACATCTGGACAGTCAGATAGAAATGACGAAATCGGATGGCTTGCCAAATCCATAAATAGTATGAGTCACAAACTGAAGGAGTCTTACCAGGATCTTGAAAGAAAAGTGGCTGAAAGAACTCATAAGCTGGAAGAAACCAATATAAAACTTGAGGAGACGATAGAGAGCCTTGCCACAAGAAATAGGCAATCAGAGCTTTTTAGACGATATGTTGAGGAACTTCAGTTATGTGAGAACAAAGAAGACACTGTTTCGGTTCTTATTAGCGCGTGTGAAGCTCTTTTAACTGGTGATCATGGAGGGATTTCAATTCTGAACCCTGAGACCGGTAAAATAGAGACTATAGTAACCTGGGGAGAAGGATATTTTCCTAAATTCGCTTCGGGAGTGGATGAGTGTCGCGCCTTAAAAACCAAACAGGTACACGCTTGTTTAAATCCGGAAACTCAAGCTAATTGTGAGCATAACCATAAAACCATGGCTCGTGGTTTTTGCGTACCTGTAATTGTTCAGGGGAACCTATCGGGTGCGCTTCATGTCGTAGTCCGTACCAAAGACAAAAAACAGTTTTCTATAAAGCAGAGGATAGGTGAAAATCTGATACAGGCGTATACGCTTTTTTTAAGTAACCTTGAGCTTCGCCATACTCTTCAGCAGGAATCCGTCCGAGACCCGCTGACTGGATTATTCAACAGACGTTTCATGGAGGAAACACTAAAAAGGGAAAGTTCTCGGGCAAAGCGGGAGAAGTTCTCAATTGGTATTATAATGGCGGATGTTGATCATTTCAAAAATTTTAATGATACATATGGGCATGATGCAGGTGATACGGTATTAAAAAAGCTTGCCGAGATGCTTCAAAGAGGGATAAGGGATGAAGATGTCGTCTGCAGGTATGGCGGAGAGGAATTTATTTTGATCCTGCCGAACACCAGCCTGTCGCATACAATGAACAGAGCTGAGGAGATCCGTCGCCACGTTGAAATGAATATGGTGATGAAACTTGAAACGGAAAGTGTAAAAATTACCATATCCCTGGGTGTCTCTGTTTATGAGGTTGGCGGGGATGATATAGAAGATGTTATCAAGGTGGCTGATCAAGGGCTTTATGCTGCAAAAAAGGCTGGGCGCAATACGGTTAGATCTATTGGGTGACGGGTACTTTCATCTTAAAAAGTCAAAGATAATGCAATTAAATTAATAAGGAAGTTCAGTATGTCGGGAATTACCAGGCGAAAATTTTTGAGTTCGGCAGCAGGGGCCGCTGTTGTATCCGCATTAGAACCACCCTCGTTATTTGCGGAGAAGAAAAAGGCAGACGCATTACCCGCGCCATTAGCCCAAGATGAGACCTCTTTGATGGATGCGCTGAAAAACAGGAGGTCCACCCGCTCATTCAGCAAAAAGCCTTTGCCGGCACAGACCCTGTCAAATTTGCTATGGGCCGCATTTGGTATTAACCGCCCTGAAACCGGATACCGGACTGCACCTTCACCCAAGAACAGCCAGGAAATTGAAATCTATGCAGCCAAGGAAGATGGGCTTTTTTTGTTTGATCCGTATTTTCACCAGCTGGTTCAAGTTGTGGGCGAAGATATCCGAAGTGCTTGCGGAATCCAACAATTTGTTTCAACTGCCCCGTTAAATTTGGTTTATGTGGCTGATTTTTCAAGGCTTGGCAACAGGCCTGATGAAAAAAAGTTGTTCTATGCCGGCGTGGATGCCGGTTGCATCAGCCAAAATGTTTATCTATTTTGTGCTGCATTTGGATTGGGTACGGTCGTAAGGGATTGGATAGACCGGCCAACACTTGGTAAAAAGATGAATTTGCGTGATGACCAAAGAATTATTCTGGCGCAAACGGTTGGCTATCCAGGTTAAGAACCCGGCGCGTTTCCCTGGCCGGTATATGTCTAAAAATCCTTGTCTCTGGCAAAAAAGTCTGCCATTAAATGAAGGTCAGGTCTTAACCATTGCCAAGAAGAGGAAGTGCGCCTATGCTGTCAGATCTCTTTAGTCCGATTCAAATACAACATATGGATGTTAAGAACCGTCTGCTCATGTCTGCCATGAGCATTAATTTTGGTGTAGATGATAATTGTCATGTCACTGACCAGCTTATTGAATACTTTGTTGCCAGGGCAAAGGGTGGGGTTGGAATGATGCTTGTTGGTGGCGGCAGCGTCCATCCCGGCGGGCAGGAATTGCCGGATTTGCCCCAGATGTACGATGATTCCTGTATTCCTTCTTTGAAAAAAATGGTCGCCCGGGTAAAAGAATATGATACCTGGTTCGGGGTTCAGCTTATGCATGGCGGGCGTCAGTCTTATTTGCCTGAAAAGGTCGCTCCTTCAGCCATACCGGCTCCAGCTGTGGTCAAGGGAGAGGTTCGTGCATTGGAAATAGATGAAATCAAAGATCTTGTCGATTGTTTTGCAGAGTCTGCGAGGCGCTGCAGGGAAGCAGGGTTTGATTTTATTGAACTTCATGGGGCACATGGTTACCTGATCAATCAGTTTCTGGCACC
>JAKSAU010000524.1 GCA_022361535.1 Desulfobacterales bacterium | reverse complement strand
TCTTTGATCAGGGATGGAAAAACCAGGTGCCGGATGTGGCCAACCCGATGATTGTCAGGGATTTTTCCCGCTGTATCGGATGCGGCAGGTGTGTGAAAGCCTGCAATGAGATCCAGGTCAACCAGGCGATTGATATGGATAGAACCAATAGCAGAAAGGTTGTTACCACGACTAAGGGCGACAACCTTATGGATTCGGACTGTGTTTTTTGCGGTGAATGTATCCAGGTCTGTCCTGTGGGCGCTCTAGTTGAAAAAAAGGCACAACACCTTTGGCGGCCCTGGGATGTGGAAAAAATCCGGACCACCTGTCCCTACTGTGGCGTGGGCTGCCAGCTCTGGCTCCATGTTCATGACGGTAAAATCGTTAAGGTGACAGGTGTGGAAGAAGGGGCTCCGAATAAGGGCAGGCTTTGTGTTAAGGGCAGGTTCGGATATGATTTTATCTACTCTGACGAACGGATAAAAATGCCGGTAATCCGTGAGAATGGTGAATTTAAAGAAGTCTCCTGGGATCATGCCTTGGATTATACAGCTGACCGGCTTAAAAAGATCATTGCCGAGTCCGGGCCTGATGCCCTTGCAGGCGTGAGCTGCGCCCGGTCCATTAACGAAGATTCATACCAAATGCAGAAATTATTCAGGGCGGTGTTCAAGACCAACAACATCGACCATTGTGCCCGAACTTGACATGCTCCGACTGTCGCAGGTCTTGCGGCATCATTCGGTTCCGGCGCCATGACCAATTCTTTTGGGGAATTTACAAAGGCAAAGATGTTTTTTGTGATCGGGTCCAACATGACAGAGGCCCATCCCGTAGCTGCCACATTCGTGAAAAATGCGGTGCAAAAAGGGGCTTCCCTGATCGTGGCAGATCCAAGGAAACATAAACTGGCAGACTTTGCAGACATTCACTTGGGGCTGCGCGTGGGCTCTGATATCGCCCTTCTCAACGGGATCATGCACGTGCTCATCAAAGAAGAGTTGTATGACAATGAATTTATTGAAAATCATACAGAGGATTTTGAGAAACTCAAAGCGGTTGTAGAAACCTATCCGCCTGAAAGGGCAGCTGATATTTCCGGGATTTCTCCTGAACTCATCGTGGAAACCGCCAGACGTCTTGCAGCGATCAAGCCGGTCATGGTCTGCTATACATTGGGTATTACCGAGCATACCTGCGGCCGTAACAACGTGGTGACCATTGCCAATCTCCAGATGCTTTTAGGCAATATGGGCATGGAATGCGGCGGGGTAAACCCGCTCAGGGGCCAGAACAATGTTCAGGGCGCCTGTGATATGGGAGCTTTGCCCAATGTTTATCCCGGCTATCAAGCGGTTATAGATCCTGCATCACGGGAAAAATTTGAAACGTTCTGGGGGGTGAAAGACCTGCCAGATAAAAACGGGTTGATGATCCCCCAGATGATGGAAGGATTAGAAGATAAAAAGGTCCGTGGTTTTTGGATTTTCGGCGAGAACCTGGCAAATACTGAACCGGATATCACCAAAGTGGAAAAGGAGCTGGGTTCCGCCGAATTTCTCATCTGCCAGGATATCTTTTTCAATGAAACCACCCGGTTTGCAGATGTCGTGTTTCCGGCTGCGGCCTGGAGCGAGAATGACGGCACATTTACCAACAGTGAGCGCAGGGTAAACCGGGTACGCACAGCAAGCTTACCCCCTGGCGAAGCCCGGCCCAACTGGTGGATATTCAGGGAAATTGCCAAACGGTTTGGACAGGAATGGGAATCCACAAGCGCCCGTGAAATTTGGGACAATGAGGTGTCACAACTTGCTCCTGCCTTGAGCGGTGTAAAGTATCACCGAATAGAAAACGACGGTCTTCAGTGGCCCTGCCCGAGCATTGACCACCCGGGTACAGGGTTCCTGCACAACCAGGGAGCATTTACCCGGGGCAAAGGCCAGTTTCTGCCTGCCGAATGGACACCGCCTGCTGAAGTGCCGGATGCAGATTATCCGTTTGTCTTGAGTACCGGCAGACGGCTCTACCACTATCATACAAGAACCCAAACCGGCCGGTGCAGCGGACTCAATGACCTGCTTTCCGAAGAGACTGCGGACATTTCTCCGGCTGATGCTTCAAAATTAGATATAGCGCATGGCGAATATATCCAGGTCAGTTCCAGACGGGGCCGGGTAATAGTTCGGGCCAATGTGACTGAAGAAGTGCCCCAGGGACTTGTCTGGATGGCGTTTCATTTCAGAGAGAACAATGCCAACTGGCTTGCCAACCCGGTGTTTGATCCCATTACCCTTACAGCTGAGTATAAGGCGTGTGCTGTAAATATAGAAAAGCAGGTCTGATAGTGATTTTGGGTAAAGGAATCGGTGTCGGCTGGGTCACTGCAGGGCAGATTAAAGCCTCAGTGTATTTTTTCGATCCGGAACAGGGCAGGTTCAATCCTGCCCTTTCTGCATGACGGGCATTTACCAGGCCGTTTATAACCTTTTTTAAATTCAAATCCGCAGGCCAGGCAGTGGCAGGGTGATATTAAAAGCCGTTTGTTTTTGTGCTTCAGGCTTTTTTCTATTGACC
>JAKSAU010000157.1 GCA_022361535.1 Desulfobacterales bacterium | reverse complement strand
GCAGCCGCGGCAGCCAGGCTGGGCAAGCGCTGCGAACTCGTGCTGGAACGCCGCGTCCGCGACAGCAGCCGGGCCTACCGACTGTCCGGCAACATCCTGATCGATCACCTTTACGGCGCCACCATTCATCATGTGGACGATGGCGACGTCGAGGACAGCATCGAGGCTCTCGTCGCCAGTCTGACGAACAAGGGTCGACGGCCGCTCGTCATTCCACCTGGGGCTTCGACAGCGCATGGGGCCTTGGGCTACGTGCACTGTGCGCTTGAGATGGCAGAGCAGGCCCGCGCCATGGCAGTCTCCATCGACCACGTCGTTCTCTCGATCGGCAGCGGCGGAAGCCAAGCAGGATTGATTGCCGGCTTCGAGTTGCTGGGGCTGCCGGTGACCGTTTGGGGCATTTGCCATGGCCCCCCTGGAGACAAGCGTCAGCTTGTGTTCGACATCCTGCAAGAGCTTGCCGCAACGCTGGAGCTTCCGACGAAGACCCGCGCCTGCGAGATCATTACGGAGTCTGCGCAAATCGGAGCTGGCTACGGCCACCTGACGCCCGCGGCGCAGGAGGCCATGACGCTCACTGCGTCAATGGATGGTGTCCTCCTCGACCCGGTTTACACGGCGAAGTCGATGGCCGGACTGATTCAGTTGGTGCGCAGCGGTCTCATCGCTCCTCACGAGACAGTCGTGTTTCTGCATAGCGGTGGAACACCGGCGATATTCGCCTACGCGGACACGCTGTTGCCTCTTCATCGATGACGATGGGAACGCTTTATCAGGCTGGCTGAGCCGTCACGCCGCACTCCTGCCAGCGGATCAAAGCCCCAGGCCAACGCCTTCGGCACAGCCGTCTTCCGCACAATGCACAGCGCCAATGGTCCTCCGAGAAACCCATCATCTTGTTGCGGCAATTTGTCAGCCCCACACCCTCGCTGAGCTGACGGCAAGGTATAACCCATTCATTTCAATCCTCTTTTCGGCCCAACACCAAAAACACGTCTGCATGCGCCGGCCCGGTCGCGGCAGAAGAATACGGTTGAGGCGCCGAATGCCATGTCATTCTATTAGCTGGCTATACGTTAGTTCCAATTCTCTCAGCGAGCATGGTCGGGGCTCTTCGAAAGCGAACAGGGCGCGTGCGGGCAGCTTCAGGCTTGGCCTTGCTGGCGATGCTCGTGCAGATCGCCGTGCAGGCTTGGCACGTGCCGCCCGTCTCAGGCGCAACGATGAAGCTCGACGGCGATGTGCCGTTGATCGCGATCTGTGCGGGCGGCGTCATGAAGTGGATTCCCGTCACAGAGCTGTTCGGGGACGCAGCCGATGATCTCGGCGGCAAGACGGACTCATCGGGGTCGACCGACCAAGACGAGACGCCGCTGAAGTCGGCCCCGTTCTTCTGTAAGATCTGCG
>JAKSAU010000201.1 GCA_022361535.1 Desulfobacterales bacterium | reverse complement strand
TTCAATTTAATTGAACAGGAGACTGTCCCAAAAGAATAAAATTCAAACCGCGAAGAACGCATAAGATTACGCAAAGAATATTAAGATGTTGATATGTAAAGGCTTGATTATTTGTGTCTTTTGCGGTTCCTTAAAATACTTAGCGGTTAAATTAACTTTTGGGACAGCCTCATTGGTAGAAGCTACACACTTCATTTATATTCCCCGGTTCGTCCATTGATGAATCGGGGTTTTTATTGAATTGTGGGAAGTTCTGTCTACTATTCATTTTTCTGATACACCTGAACCATCTCATCTACAAACTTGGAAATATGATTTTTTAATTCATCCGGATATTCCACCTGAGCGTAACAGCCCGTTTGTAAAATCCATGCAGCAAATCCTTTAAGCTCACTGTTGGAAAAGAAGACACGAAGCTCATCCCCTAAATCTTCTTCGCCCAGATAACCGTACCAATACTGCGATTCACTGATAAACTTCATTCGCTTTTTGGGTATTAGTAAAGAAATATTGGCATCAGAAGAGACATTCGTCACCTTAGCTAAATATTCACTAATTGTGAGATGCTTTTTACCTTTAAAATTTTCAGGAGTTAGCTGAAGTTCGAGGATACGATCCAGCCTGAAATCCCGATAGTCTTCGCGAAGCTGACACCAGGCAAACAAATGCCAACGCGAACTGTAATTGCAAAGCCCGATGGGTTCGACTTTTCGCCAGGCCGGCTCTTCGGCATACCTTGATTCGTACTTTATGTTTAATATCTGTTTGTTTACCAATGCACGCTGAATCTCGTTCAGGTAAAGTTGGTTAAAGTCATCCCCCATTGAATGGAAATTGTAAACAGCTACCCGGTCCTGTAACTTCTCCAAATAATCTTTCTCATGGGGTTTCAGAATAGCCTTTACTTTATAAAGAGCAGAACAAAAATCAGATCTCATTTTTTTGTCACTCATCTTCTCAATCAGCTTTTCTCCAAAAAGTAATGCCGATGCTTCATCATTGGTAAACATGACAGGGGGCAAATTATAGTTTTCTTGCAAAAAATAACCAACCCCTGCTTCGGCACCAATAGGCACTCCCGATTCTTCCAAAGCGCGAATATCGCGATAAACCGTTCGGAGACTAATATCAAAACGATCTGCAATTTCTTGTGCTTTAATTATGCGTTTGCTTTGCAATTGAATCAGGATAGCATTAAGCCGGTCAATTCGGTTCATAGTAAATCGTTCATGGGTTATAAGTACAAAGTAGTGAAAAATATAATTCTTTGGAATGAATACTTCAATACCCCTCTGTCCGACAAAAGTCGAACATCTCCCCTAAAATTAGGGGAGAAAAAAGTCCTTTTCGCAATCTACTTACGAATAACCATTCGATCTTGTTCGATCATTAGATTTATAAAAGCTTCTTTTCCGTGCTCTTTAATGTATTCAATCGATGCTTTACGGTCAGATCTGAATACTACTTCAAAAATGGATGATATAAAATTGTTGAATTTTTTGCATTCTCTTGGATTGCTTGTTGTACAATCGGCACAAGTCTCATAACCATTTTCAATACAGCATGCTCTGGCTTTACACCAGGTAGCTTTCTCGTTAGCTTCACAACCGGCACATTTACCGTTTTTATGTCGTTTGCAGTTTCCGCAATACAAGCCACATTTAGCTACTAATTGTAGGTTTATCTGTGATTGGTTGTTCATGGTTCGTAGTTTTTATATTCCTCCCCTCCTGACAATCGTCAGCATAAGGGGAGAAGTTAATCGAAAAGCAGAATGTAATTTGATTACTGCTGAATGATAAGCTGAATTTCAGTGACATTTTTGGTTTCGTCTTCAAAATCACAAACATGGTAAACTTCACGACTGCTATTAGTTGGAATAATTCCGTTACGGCTTATTTCTCCAAACAAACGCTTGTAGGTATTTCCTAACTCTGACCATGCTCCTTTGTGCAT
>JAKSAU010000134.1 GCA_022361535.1 Desulfobacterales bacterium | reverse complement strand
TGCCGGAAAAAAGTGAAGAGCTTCTCGAAGGCGGATGGCTGCATTCAGGTGATGCAGGCTTCATTGACGAACAGGGACATCTTGTGGTCATTGACCGGCTGTCCGATGTTATGCACAACAATAAAGGAGAGATGTTCTCTCCCATGTTCCTTGAAAATGCCCTTAAATTTTCTCCCTATATCAAGGAAGCAGTGATTTACGGTAACAAAGAAGATTTTGTGGCCTGCCTGATTAATATTGATCCCATTGTTGTTGGCAAATGGGCAGAAGACAGGGGTATCTCTTATACGACCTATATGGACCTGTCTGCAAAGCCTGAAGTTGCCGAATTGATTATGGACGAAGTAAAAGACGTCAACAGCCGGGCAGAAAAAGAGCATTTCAAAATCAAACGGTTTGCACTGCTTTACAAGCTGCTTGATGTGGACGACGGAGAACTGACCAAAACAGGGAAAATTCGGCGAAAGTTTGTTCAGGAACGCTACCAGAACCTCTATGACTCCCTATACGATGAAAGTGTGACTACCAAAGAGGTGGAAGCAAGCTTCCAGTACCAGGACGGCCAGTCCACAACGGTGAAGACCAGCATAGAATTTTATACGGTGAAAGGAGACTGATGGTTTATTTTTTTCAAATCGTAGTCAGCGGTATTGTGGTAGGGTCCATCTATGCCCTGGCCGCCTTAGGCCTGGTCCTGGTCTATAAATCCAGCCGGGTGGCCAACTTTGCCCATGGCCAGATCATTGCAGCGGGTGCATTCATCACCTTTTTTCTTACTGTTGATTTAGGGATTCCCATTTTCTTTTCATTTTTAGCATCCATGGTCATCACCTTCTTCCTGGCGATGAGTGTAGAACGGATTTTTTTGCGCCGTCTTATCGGCGAGCCCATTATCTCAGTTATTATGGTGACCATCGGCCTTGCTTCAATTATCGACGGGTTGATCTATCTGACACGATTCGGCACTGAGAACTTCTCATTTCCCGCATTTTTACCAACAACACCGTTGACACTGGGCGGGGTATCCATTTCCTGGACCCAGCTTTTAGGGGTGATTATAACATTTATCTTGATCGGTGCCTTTTCCTGGTTTTTCAAAAAATCAACTGTGGGCATCTCCATGCGGGCAGTGTCTGACGACCAGTTCGGCTCTATGTCCGTAGGTATCTCCGTACCCCGGGTATTTGGTCTTGCCTGGGCCACAGCAGGTCTTTCCGCAGCCGCAGCCGGATGTATTATCGGCAATATTACAGGGCTCAACTTTGACACCCTCCATGCCTTTGGCATTGTAGTGTTCCCAGTAGTTATTTTAGGCGGTCTGGATTCCATCTTAGGGGCGGTTGTGGCCGGTATTATTATGGGGCTGATCCAGCAGTTTGCCGCAGGCTACCTGGACGGCAACTGGGGCCTCAACGGTACAGGCGATGTGGCCCCATACGTGATCCTGCTTATTATTTTATTGTTTAAACCCCATGGATTGTTCGGCATCCATGAAATAGAAAGGGTATAGTCGATGGCACAGAATCAGTGGCTTGCTACGGGTAACTTCTTCACCTCCTACAAAGAGGAACAGAGCACCTTTTTCACCCATCTGGACAGAGGTATATTCACATTATTTTTGGTCCTGCTCTTTTCCTGGCCTATATTTTTTGATGTAGGCAACAAGTACATGTTTGTTGTCAATAACATTCTCATTTCCATTGTTGCGGTCATGGGACTTAACCTTGTGACCGGGTTTGCGGGATTGATTTCAATCGGGCATGCCGCATTTGTAGGCATTGGTGCGTATACCGTGGCGTCATTTTGCAGCACATTGGGTACCTCACATGTCATTGTAACCCATTTCTGGCCAGTGATGATTATTTTGGCAGGCCTTGTGGGGGCAGCTTTCGGAGCACTTGTCGGGCTTCCCGCCTTTAGGCTGAAACACCTGTATCTTGCTATTGCTACACTGTCATTTCAGATGATTTTCCAGTGGGTGATCAATTTCATGACCTTTTTTAACCAGGGTCAGACCATATCCATTGGCCGGGTATTCTGGTTTACAGGTAAGGTAGGAAGAAAAGACCATTACTTTTTCTGGTATTATGTTATCCTGGTAATTGTCGTGCTCCTGGGGTTCGGTATTCGCAACTTATTGAAAACAAAGTATGGGAGAGCCCTTGTGGCGGTCAGGGACAATGACCGGGCAGCCGATGCAATGGGCATGCATCCGGGGCTTACCAAAGTTTACGCTTTTGCCCTGGCAGGTTTTTTCGCCGGTGTTGCAGGTGCCCTTCACGCATATGTTTACCGTGGTGTGGGATTTGAATCTTTCACCCTCCACGAATCTGTAGGCTACTTGGCCATGGCCATAGTGGGGGGGTTGGGAACCTTGAACGGGTCTTTCTGGGGTCCTGTGGCCATCAAATTTTTGGACCTGCAGGTAGAGAATCTATCAGAAGCAGCAGGCCAGTTCCTGCCGGCGAGCATGAATCTTGCCACTGCATTAAAACCCTTTACCTTTGGTCTGGTCATTGTATTGTTTCTCATGTTTGAACCAAGGGGAATCGCCAATTGGTGGCGGATCGTTAAGTCATATACCAAGCTATGGCCCTTCAGATATTAGGGCGGCATAATTTAAGGAGTCAGGTCAGGTCATATAACCCAATTTAAAGGAGGAAAGAGGCATGAAGAAAATGAACATTCTGGTAACGGTGGTTTTCGTCATGGCTTTTGTCTTTGCCCCATGGGCAATGGCAGGCCAGGTCTATAAACTCGGGTTTTCAGGTGCAATCACCGGACCCACCTCTGATGCAGGAAATCCTTTGTCCAAGGGGATTGAAGACTGGTTTAAGTATGTCAACGACAACAAGCTTTTAGGCGATGACAAAATCGATTGCACCATCAGGGATGACCAGTATAAAACCGATGTTACCAAACGTAATTTCGAGGAATACCTGGATGACGGTATTGTGTTTTACCTCAATTACTCCACCGGTTCCACCCTTGGACTGAAAATGGATTTTGAGGAAGAGCAGATGCCAACCGTTCCGTCTTCCTACCATGAAGGAAACCTGGTAGATGCAAAATACATCTTCATCCCTGTGGCCACATATTCTGAAAATATGGTGGCCTTGGCTGAATATGTTGTTAAAAACCATAAAGGCGGCAAACCTAAAGCAGCTTTGTTTATCCATCCCAGTGCATTTGGTAGAGGCCCTGTGGAAGATACCAAAAAAGCGGTTGGTGCAGGCCTGAATATGGAGATTGTTGAAGTGGTTGAGCACGGAAAGGATCTTGACAACTCAGCCATGCTCAAACGTCTTATGAGCAAAGGGGTTCAGTATGTAATCTGCCATACGGTTCAGTCCCCTGTAGCTACCATGCTCAAAGATGCCATGCGCCTTAATGTTAACGCCAAGTCATTTGGTGAAGAAGGCAAGCTGACTTTCCTGGGTGCCCATTACACAGGCGGAGCAGACCTTGTGGCGCTGGCTGCTGATGCAGCGGAAGGATTTTACTGGACGTGCTCTTACAATCTGACCACTGAAAGCAATGATAAATCCAAAAAACAATTGGAGCTTGCCAAAGCATACGGCCGCGATGCCAAAGCTGCCAATTCCCACAACTATGCTGCCGGTATTCTCCAGGCCCAGATCCCGACCCAGGCCATTATCATGGCCAAAAAAGCAGGCTTGGAAATCAATCCTGAAAACCTTTACAAAATGTTAAACATGATGAACGGGGATAAAGCATTCGACTCGTTTGCAGCGGTAGGCCCGGTATCATATTCAAATGATGATCGTGTAGGGGTTGATGTTGTCAACATCTACAAGGTGGACGGTGGGGTATTCAAAGCCATCAGCTCGGTTGAGTCTGAATATATGAAAAAACTGAGGATGGGCAACTAAGTTAAAGTTGCGCAAGACTTCATTTTACAACAGTTGGATCTTCAGAAAATCTTATATTTTCTGAAGATCCAACCAAACTGCAAAGATAAAAGCATATGGAAAATCTGCTTGAAGTCAACAATATTGAGGTGGTGTACAATGACATCATCCAAGTGCTCCGCGGGGTAAGCCTCAATGTACCCAAAGGGAGCATTGTCTCTCTTCTGGGCACCAACGGAGCAGGGAAAACCACAACCTTGAGAGCCATCTCCGGTCTACTCAAGCCTGAAAACGGGGCCATCAAAGAAGGGTATATACGTTTTAATGGCCAGGACACCACAGCCATGCTGGGTACCGAAGTGGTCCGCCAGGGTGCAGTAATGGTTCCCGAAGGCCGCAGGGTATTCAAGCATCTGACTGTAAACGAGAACATTCTTGTGGGTTCTATCACCCGTAAGGACGGTTCAGCAGCCATAAAAAAAGACCTGGAGTTGATGTACCAACATTTTCCAAGGCTCTCAAAGGTTACAAACCGTATGGCAGGGTATTCTTCTGGTGGTGAACAGCAGATGATAGCCATTGCACGGGCCCTTATGGCCTCACCCCAGATGCTTATGCTGGACGAACCCTCATTAGGGCTTGCGCCCCTGCTGGTAAAAGAAATCTTTGACAATATCCAGCGGATCAACAAAGAGCTTGATACCACTATACTGGTAGTGGAACAGAATGCCAAAGTCGCTTTAGCGGTGTCTGATTACGCCTATATCATGGAATCAGGCAAAATCGTTTTGGAGGGATCTTCCGAGGATCTTCAGAACAATCCTGATGTAAAGGAGTTCTACATGGGGATCACCAAGGGTGGAGGTAGAAAGTCCTTTAAGGATATCAAGTCCTACAAAAGAAGAAAACGCTGGATGTAACCATATGTGGACGATAACTTACCCATCTGCCGCGTTGCGCAACCAATTAAAACCCTCACGTATAAGAGTACGCTCCGGTTTTAATTGTTTGCCACGCCTTGCATACGGGCAAGTTTTAACTCAAACATAGCCTGACTGGATTGAACACTAAGCTGATATTTTGATTTTTATTAGGTTTAGGGTTTCTTGCTTAATTAAGGAGTTTTTATGAAAATACTGGTTGGATATGATGGTGGGGAAGTCGGACGGCTGGCCCTGTCCCTGGCCAGGGATATGGCAGGTATCCGGAGTGCCTTTGTCTATGTGGTCACCTCCATGCATGGTGGAGCTTCGGAACGCCAGGCAGACATTGAACGGGTGGAAAAAGGTCTTGAATTTGCCCAATCATTTATGGAAAATTCAGGCATTCAATGTGAAAGCCAGCAGAGTGTCAGAGGGATGTCTGCAGGAGAAGACCTGGTCAAATTTGCAAAAGAAAACGATATCGACCATATTTTCTTGGGAATCCGGAAAAAATCCCGTGCCCAGAAAGCTATTTTAGGGTCAACCGCACGGTATGTAATTTTAAAAGCGCCCTGCCCTGTGACAACGGTAAAATTCGAAGGAGATAACATTTCCGCAGAAGACCTGCTCAGGGATCGCCACATCCTGGTTGTGGATGATGAACCAGATATTCTGGAAACCATTGAAGAGCTTCTGGACATGTGTATTCTGGATTTGGCAGATTCATTTGATACGGCCAAAAAACTGCTCCGCCAAAATGTCTATGACCTTGCCATCCTGGATATTATGGGTGTCAGCGGATATGATATACTTCAACTTGCCAGGGATAAAAAGGTGCCGGCTTTGATGCTAACAGCCCATGCCCTGACCCCGGAAAACTTAAAAGAATCCATACAAAAAGGTGCGGATTCCTATATTCCCAAAGATGAACTGGCCAATCTAACCGAACATGCGGCAGATGTAATCCGGGCAAGGCTGACAGGAGATCAGGGTACCTGGTTTTCAAACCTCAAACCGTTTTTTGACAGAACCTTTGGCAAGGGGTGGCGGGACAAAGATCGAACCTTCTGGAATTCATTTGACGATAAATACGGAAAATAAGATACTACAACCAACAGCGACCCCCTTAAAAATTATACAAAAGGCCATGACCGCTTATCAGGTCATGGCCCTTTTATTTCTATTCTGTTCTCCAGTTACGCTTCAAGCCGGTCCTGAACGTATAGAAAAAAAGATTTTAACCCAAATCCAGACCGAAACCTTCAGGCTGTATACCAGCGATCGAAGGTGCACCAACTCTGACAAATATCGTGTCGTGCTTATTGACAATTTTGTCTACCGGTTCAACATTACCCCGGAAGTTTCCACCACTCACGGAGAAATGCTGGTCAAGCTATTAAAATCAGGACGGACCGATATTGAGGCAAAAATCCTCAATACAACCTTGAGCAGGGGACTGGCCAAGGTTATCCAGGATCTGTCCGACGGAGGGTGTGCAGATGCCGTCATATCCTCCATACCCGGTTCCAACTATACAGTCGAACAGGTAAAAAGCCTTCTACCAACCCCAAAAAAACTGAACCTTGATACCAGACTCTCAGACAGACAGGCACTTAAAACAAGCCTTCGACAAATTGCATTTGAAGGTTTCCCTTCGGTTGAGTGGGTCAAACAGGCAGATATGAATCTGAGCAAGCTAAGACAAGATGCAATTAAATTCGTTTTTATCGAGGCGTTAGGAAAATTCAACATCCCAGTGATATTGCCTTATGGAAATCCTGATACCCCTCATAAAGGAAAACAAAAAACCATTAACCTTCTTAGCCTTGCAGAAAACGCAAAAGTATTTACCGGTATTGACGCTGCCGGTAGACGAGTGGAAGGTTTTCCCTACAGCCCTTTGAGTTCCGGTGATGAGACAGCTATTTATCAAATCCTTGAATGCCCCCATCCAGCAGATCCTTCCAAGGCAATGCTGGATATCAACCAGGACGGATTCTTTGATTACACGTTTACCCGCAATTATGAACATCCTTCCCAAGCAAACCGCTGCCGATACCGGGGCGTAATCAAAGGCACCTCTGTCATCCCACCCCACAAAGTAAAGGAGCTGCTTCCCCCAAAACAATAACTGACGACCTATACTTGTCTGCCCTTTCAGTAACATGAGCATTTTTCCTACGAGGAATTCACAGTCTATCCTATTAAGAAGATATTGCCATTTGAGCACTTAGGCTCGTTAGTTCTAAGAAGACGGCATCAGGCGGATTTTTAAAAATAAATTCGGCAGCCGCCTCTTATAAATAACGAACCGGTTTTTGTTATATGGGGTACCCTTGTTCACTAAGGCCAATCGGAAATTTATTTTGAGAACGGCTACAAAAAATATAGGGGACATGTTAAAGACCTAATCTACTATTTTATAAAGAGGTGATTTCATGTATCCGCTATTCAGACTTGTTTTGGTATCTCTTTGCGCTGCACTGTCAAAACCCATTCCGATTACGTCTGTCAGCAAAGCCACATTCAGGTGTATGCCATGGGATTTGGATATGATGTTCGAAATGAATAACGGACGAATCCTCACACTGTACGATTTGGGTAGGTTCGACCTGACCATTCGATCATCTTTTTTCAAGCACCTTTTAAGAAAAAAATGGGGAGTTGTGGTTGCCGGAGGATCTGTTCGGTACAGAAAACGAATCAGAGTGTTCGATAAGGTAACGATACATACTCAGATCGTTGGGGCTGAAGGCCGGTGGATTTATATCACCCAGTCCATGTGGGTGAAGGAAAATCCCGTTTCTTCGGTGTTGTTTCGAACCGGTGTTACCAGCAAGGGCAAAGCCGTACCGGTGGATGAGGTCTTAAAAGAGATGAACGTTTCAAACTGGCAGCCTCAATTGCCGGAGTGGGTAAACTCCTGGATCGATAGTGAAAAATTAAGGCCGTGGCCGCCATTGCAAAAGTGATTGTTTTATAAGTGGAATTCCATTATTGAACTCTTCTCGATTTCTGCCTTTTCTGATATGTCTTATTTACACTCATTTTTAGTCTGCTGTTCGCAGGCCTAATATGCTTAAAGAATGTAAGATAATGAAAAGCAATTAATTTTTTCTATTCTGAAATCCTGACTTGCAGGATCTTAGGATATAAGGAAAGAGGATGCAGCAATCTATAACTATTGCAACACCTATTGATTTTCACCTCCATATCCGAAGTGGAGAGATATTAAAGACCGTATTACCTCATTCCGCTAGTGAGTACGGGTCAGCTCTTATTATGCCGAATCTCAAACCGCCGATTTTTACATTAGATTCAGCAAAAAAATATAAAAATGAGATAATGCGGGCTCTCCCTGATAATACAACGTTTAATCCGTTAATGAGTCTGTATTTTACTCAAAATCTAACAAGCCAAGATGTCAGAAAAGCGCATGAATCAGGTGTGGTCAAGGCAGTAAAGCTCTATCCTGCCGGTGCTACAACAAACTCTGATTTCGGCGTCACCGATTATGACGATATTCAAGGCGTTCTTGAAACAATGGCGGAATTGGGCATGCCACTTCTAATCCATGGAGAAGTCACAGATGAAACTGTGGATATTTTTGACAGAGAGGCTCGATTTATTGATGATATCCTGGAACCGATCCGTAAAAAGGTACCAACCCTTAAAGTGGTGATGGAGCACATTACAACAAAGGACGCAGTTCAATATGTTCTTGATGCAAATGAAACTCTTGGTGCGACCATAACCGCTCATCACCTGTTATTAAACAGAAATGCCATATTCAAAGGCGGAATTAACCCGCATCACTATTGTTTACCAATCCTCAAAAGGGAAATTCATAGACAAGCTCTTGTAAATGCGGCAACGAGTGGCAATAAGAAATTCTTTTTAGGTACGGATAGTGCCCCTCACCCCAAAGGCGCAAAAGAGTGTGCTTGCGGATGTGCGGGTATCTATACGGCATATTCTTCTCTTCCCCTTTATGCCGAGGTATTTGAAAAGGAGAACGCACTTGATAAGTTAGAGGGATTTGCAAGCTTTTATGGTGCTGATTTTTATGGTATTCCACGCAATGAAGGTTCTGTAACCTTGCGAAAAGAAGCGACACCGATCCCGGAGTCATTTACCATTGGAAATGAAGTGATCGTGCCATTTAGAGCCGGGGGTTCGGTATCTTGGAAGGCCATAAGGTAAGTTTGTTTCAAACCTATTCTTTGTTTCTATTATTTGGCAAGAAAAGATAGATGGAGATTGTATAATTCATTGACGAAACAAGATCAAAAAAAATGGAATTCAAGATATCTTAAAAGTATTGGAGAGCCAACACCCTCCGATATTTTATCAAGATACCTTTTTTTCGCACCCAAAGGGCGTGCCCTGGATATTGCTTGTGGGAATGGCAGAAATAGTAAATTCCTTGCCCAAAAAGGGTTCAAGGTTGATGCAGTGGACATATCGAACATTGCTTTAAGCCATCTGCCAGAAAATGATACATCGATCAATATTATTTGTCAGGACATAGATACCTGGCAAATTCCACAGAATCGCTACGAGCTGATTATCAATATCCGTTTTCTGGACAGACGTTTGTTTCCAATGATCAAAACAGGGCTCAAACCTGGCGGTGTTCTTATTTTTGAGTCTTTTATCGATGAACAAAAGAACTATTGCCTTAAAGCAAATGAATTATTACATGCGTTCAACTCTTTTAAAATCATGTATTATGAAGAAAAAGACAATGATCCTCATGACAAATTTGATCAATCCGTTTATATGGTTGCAATAAAAAAATGAAACAGATCATAAAAGATGTCTATCATGTAGGTGATAATGGGTGTTCGGTATACTTAGTAGACACACAGCCTGATCAGGGACTTGTTTTGATTGATGCCGGTATGAGTTTAAACATGATCAGGCAGATCGCATCTCACGGGATGTGTTTTGAAGATATTCAGCATTGCATTTTAACTCACTGTCATATTGACCATATAGGTGCGTGTGCTGATTTAAAAAAAGCATTACCGGAAATAAAATTTTATGCCCATCAATTAGATGCCGAACCAATTGAGGAGCTTGGGCATGATGACAGGACTGCTGCCTCTTGGTATGGTGTGATGTTTGAGCCTGTAAAATTGCACAGGCGATTTGAAAAAGACACCGTCCTCACGTTTGGCTACTATAAATTTCAATGCATACATACACCGGGGCATACTCCCGGTTCAATTTCCGTCATTGTTGAATCAGAAGGCAAAAAAATATT
>JAKSAU010000273.1 GCA_022361535.1 Desulfobacterales bacterium | reverse complement strand
TTGTGCATAGAGGCGATCTTCGCCATCAATATCGATACGTCCTTCGTATTGACTATTGTTAGGATCGCCCGCTGAAACACAGGGTGATTCCGGTTGTAAATGATAGTCCATCCCATTCGGATCGATGAACAGAGGATCTGCCAGGAGGTTATTGTTAGCGGCAACCAATGTACGTGCATAGTAATCTCTCTCCCCATCGATCCCCCAAAGCACATTGTAAGCGAATCGATACGTATATGGCTCACCATAAATCTGGACACCGACATCGGATCGTGTACTGGCAATGATATTGTTGACAATGAGCGTCGGAGAGTATTCGTTATAGACAGTAAGCCCGAGATTGTTCAGCCATGAGGCGGTGTTATCAACAATCGTATTGTGACTCACTTGTGCCACTTCAAAGAGACCTAATCCTCCGTAAGACTCGGCATGATTACCATAAACAAGGTTGTCGGTAACCCAACGGTTCTCACCACGAATATAGCCCCCTCCATACCGATTCGCCGTATTCTCATAGATCCGGTTACGCCCAATATAACCACCATACTGAGAGGGAGTACAGACACCCTCCTCCGTACTAACATCAGGTGTCCCACAGCCTAATGGGGCGCCGACCATCGTCGACACATCACCATAGATATACACCCCCCCCCCTTCATAAGCCTGATTTTCACAAATCAGATTATCAACGATAGTCGCATCTGAAAAGAAACAATAGATCCCACCACCACAGCCATAAACAGGTATCGTAATATGACTTATACGACCGCGCGACGAAGTACCTTCAATGCTCATCTCCTCTGGAATATGGTTACCGGTAATCACATTGTAACGAATCGTCGGCGAGGCCAAGTAACAATAAACACCCCCACCGTAAATACGGTCATCGGTGGGCTCGGCGCCTAGTTCTACCTGCCCTACACCACCGGTCAGGGTAAATCCGGTAAGGACCGCATGTTCTGTTTCACGGGTATGAAAGCTAACTACACTACCAACACCGTTAGCATCAATAACAGTCGACGCAACCACTGACGGATCATGGGGATCTAAACTG
>JAKSAU010000526.1 GCA_022361535.1 Desulfobacterales bacterium | reverse complement strand
GGTCGGAGGCTTTTGTCCATTACGAGGCGGAAGTTCGCAAGAACAGGAGGGCGCGATGAAACAACGAATGTCCCTACCGGAGCGCGTCGTCGTCTACGGTCTCCTCGCCGCCGTGGCCGTTCTCTTCGTCACGCCCTTCATCCAGATGGTCTCCATATCCCTGGCAACGGAGAACACGAACGAGCAGTTGCGTTTCACGCTCTTCCCCTCCGAGGCCGAGGTTTCCAACTATGCACACGTGCTGACCAATCCGGCGATCGGATTTGCCCGCAGTTTTTGGAACAGCGTGTGGTTCGTGACGCTGGCGATCGTGGGGCAACTGTTCTCGGCGACCCTCGTGGGATACGCCTTCGCCCGCATACGAGCCGTGGGGCGCGAGGTGCTGTTCGTCGTACTCTTGTCTACGTTGATCATTCCCTTCGAGATGTTGCTCCTGCCGCAGTTTATCATCTTTCGCAATCTGGGTCTGGTGAATACCCTCTGGCCGATCGTCATCCCTAACTATCTGGGAACCGCGTTCAATATCTTTTTGGTGCGCCAGTTCATCTCCGCGGTACCACGCGCGTTGGACGACGCGGCGCGGATCGACGGGCTCGGACACTTCGGTATCTACACGCGCATCGTTCTGCCGCTGATCAAGCCGGTGCTCGCCACGATCATCGTGTTGACGTTCCAGTTCAACTGGGGCGAGTTTTTCCTGCCCTTCATCTACATCCGGGAGCGAGCCAGAGCGCCCCTCGCCCTGGCGCTCCAAATGCTCAGGGAGACTGCGAGCGCCGCAGCCACGCCGGACTGGCACTACATCATGGCGGGCTCCGTACTCCTTACGCTCCCGACGCTCCTCATCTACTTCTTCTCGCAGAAGTACATCTTCGAGGCGGACATCACCGGCGGAAATCAGCTCAACAAGTAGTTTCTTCCGGCGGCCCGAAGCACCTGCCGAGCGATCGACGGAGTCGTCCGGCTCTCCCAACACATCCCCCTAAGGACGTGACGTCACGGCTACAACCGGCAGGGAGTGGGTGGCGGTGGCGAGC
>JAKSAU010000489.1 GCA_022361535.1 Desulfobacterales bacterium | reverse complement strand
TTTTATGCAGAGCAAAGAGATGACAGCTTTCCATTAATTATAGCCGGCGGTCCCTGTGCGTTTAACCCGGAACCTTTGGCTGACTTCTTTGATGCGTTTGTTATTGGTGACGGTGAAGAAGCTGTTGTCCAGGTTGCGGACGCTGTAAAGGCGTTCAAACAGGACGGCGACGGTAAAAAGAAAAGCCTGCTTAAGATTCTCTCCAAAATACAAGGGGTGTATGTACCCAGCTTTTTTACTCCGGCCTGGGATGAAAACGGCATCCAGACCCTGACCCCGGTTTATGAAGATTATACCAGGGTAAAACGCGCTATTCTGCCCGAACTGACCATGGAAAATTTTCCCATAGCGCCCATTGTACCTTACGCCAAGCCAGTCCATGACAGACTGCGCCTGGAAATCGCACGCGGTTGTTCCAGGGGCTGCAGGTTCTGCCAGGCAGGCATGATATACAGGCCTGTAAGGGAGAGAACCCTTACCGATCTTTTAGAGATCACCAAAGCCTCTCTTGCTGCCACAGGGTACTCGGATATCTCATTGCTTTCATTGAGCACCGGCGACTATTCAGATTTGACGACTTTGATGGAAGAGCTGCTGGCATTGAGCATGGGCCAGTGCAATGCCATATCCCTGCCCTCCATCCGGGCGGAAAAACTGACCCCGGAGCTTATGGAGTTGATCAAAACTGTCCGTAAAACCGGATTTACCATTGCACCTGAAGCCGGAACCCAGCGCCTTAGAAATATTATCAATAAAAACCTGACCGAAGAAAGCATTGAAAATACGGTGGAAAATGCACTGGCTCTGGGTTGGAAGAACATAAAGCTATACTTTATGATGGGCCTTCCATTTGAAGAGATGGAAGATATCCAGGGAATTGCCGATTTATCAAGACGCCTGGCATCTGCCCATGCCAAGGGCAAAAAAATGATCAACGTCTCCACAACCTGTTTTATTCCCAAAGCGCATACACCGTTCCAGCGCCACGCACAGATGACCCTGGACCAGACTATTGAAAAGCTTCAATATCTCAAAGAAAACCTGCGCCATCCCAAGGTTAAGCTCAAATGGCAGGATCCCAAAATGAGTCTCCTTGAAGGTGTCTGGGCCCGTGGAGACAGAAAACTTGGCCCCTTATTGGTCAAAGCCTATGAACTTGGCTGCCGATTGGACGGCTGGAGTGATAAATTTGATTTTGAATTATGGGAACAGGCCTTTGAAGCAACGGGCATTAAGCCTGAGTTTTACACATCAAGAGAACGAGATCCGGATGAGCCTCTGCCCTGGGATCACATTGACTCGGGTATTTCTTCCAAATTTTTAAAAAAGGAATTTAAAAAAGCCCGAGATGTAGCCCAGACGCCTGACTGCCGGGAAGAAGACTGTACAGGGTGCGGCATCTGCGATTTTGAGACCATCAAGCCCTTAGTGCACGGTTCTGCGCTTAAAGAACAACAAAAGGATGCGGCTACGACCCAACACGCCACCCTGCCGGATGAGGCGTTTATCAAATATGATATCACCTTTTCCAAACTCGGGGATGCACGGTTTTTCGGTCATTTAGAGATGGCAACCATTTTCCAGAGAGCAATAAAACGGACAGGCCTGGCCGTAAAGTACTCAAAGGGATTTAATCCTTCTATGAGGCTTTCATTTGAAACTGCCCTGCCTTTGGGTATGGAAAGCGAAGCTGAAACGCTTTTTATCTTTTTGGAAAAAGGATTGAAACCTGCCCAAGTAATAGATGCGCTAAATGCGCAACTGCCTGAAGGGATAAATATTTCCGGCTGTAGTATTCATAAAAAATCCAAAGCTGGAAACAACAAGCCTCAGGCCTATGAAATACAGTTCTCCAAGACTTGCATGGACCAGTCCGATATTGACCGTTTCATGGCCAATGAAGATTTTTGGGTTGAAGATATCAGCAAAAAAGGTAAAATCCGTAGAACAGATCTGCGCAGATCTGTTTCGTCTGTAGAGTTTAAAAATCCTCTTTGCCTGGAAATAGCGCTCACACCTTACAATGAGCGTACTGTCCGGCCAACTGAAATACTTACCAAAGGATTTGAACTGGACGAGGCCTGTATCCAGAGTGCAAAAATAAAAAAACTGAAACAAACGATCTAAACCACAGGACAGTCCCAATGTTAAAAGAGCTTGTTGTCAATTGCGCCCCCCATGAAACCCGGGTAGCCTTGCTTGAAAACGGTACCATCGTAGAAGTTTTCATCGAACGCAGGGATGAAACCAGCATTGCAGGAAATATTTATAAAGGCAGGGTCCAGCGTGTACTGCCTGGCATGCAGGCCGCGTTTGTGGATATCGGGTTTGATCAGGCAGCTTTTATTTATGTGGACGATGTACTGGATACGGCAAGCTTAAAACTGTGTAAAAAGTTCGAACAGGATCCGGATAACGAAGACGGTGAAGACGATCAGATTGATAACAATGAGCTTCCAAAAGCGCCCGAATCCTGGCAGCCTTCGGTTCCTGAATGTGCGATTGAAGATTTACTGACCGAAGGCCAGGAAATTATGGTTCAGGTAGCCAAATCTTCCATCGGATCGAAAGGCCCAAGAGTGACGACCCATATATCTCTGGCAGGCCGGTATATGGTGCTGATGCCCACAGTGGACCACATTGGTATTTCCAAACGGATTAACGACGAATCCGAACGGACAAGGTTAAAAGATATGCTCTTGTCCATTCGAAAAAATAATTTCGGATATATCTTCAGGACCCAGGCCCGTGACATAGATGAAACAACCCTGAAAAAAGAAATCGAATTTTTAAACAAAACCTGGGAGGACATCCAGGAAAGAAGCAGTAAGTTGTCCGCAACCGCGTTGATTTATAAAGATCTTAACGTCACCTTCCGCGCAGTGCGTGATCTTCTGGCAGATGAGGCAGACAAACTGATTATTGACTCAAAAGAAGAGTACAGCAACGTCCAAACCTTTTTGAAGAAATTTATGCCTGATGTCCACCTGTCTGTTGAATTATACCAGGACCGGGAACCTGTGTTCGATGCATACAACATAGAAGGTGATGTTGCACGGGCATTGAAAAAAAAGGTTTGGTTAAAGTCGGGCGGTTATATTGTCATTGAACAGACCGAGGCTCTTGTAGCCATCGATGTAAACACAGGCCGCTACGTCGGCAAACATAATTTTGACGAAACCATACTTAAAACCAACCTGGAAGCAGTCAAGGAAATTGCCTACCAGATAAGGCTGCGCAACATCGGCGGCATCATTATTATCGACTTTATCGATATGCGACGGGACTCCCACAAAGAAAAGGTGATGACCCGGATGCACGAAGCCATGAGAAAGGATAAGAGCCAAACCAATATCCTTCCACTTACAGAACTTGGCTTGGTCCAAATGACCCGGAAACGGACCCGCCGCAATCTGACCCGCACCCTTTGCGAACCCTGTTTTTATTGTAACGGCAACGGACACCTGCTTTCAGGAAAGTCTATCTGCCATAAAATATACAGGGATTTGGTTTCAGAAGCCGGAGACATGATGGGCAACCGGTTTACGGTGAAAGTCCATCCCGAAATTGCCCAACTGCTTCATGGCAGTGAAAAGCACCTGATTTCCTCCCTGGAAAGCCAGTTTTCAAAGCCTATCGCCATTTACCCGGAGCCCCACTACCATATTGAGGAATATCATATCTTTGAGTCCTTGGTTAAATAGTGTCTATTCATAGCTGGTACCAACACCAACTTAACCGGACTGGCCTGTATACGGATTGCCTAAATTTGGCATAGATAATGATTTAAAGGCTATGCCTTCTTTTCTTAATCGCAAGTTAAGAAAACAGCAAAACAGAAAAATATTTACCTCCGGCTTTCCCTGCTTCCTCACCAATTATTCAAAACGCGTTCTGCATATACATTGAACCAACAACGGCTTGACAATTAACTCCTGCGACTGTACGTTGAGATTCTCATATTCAAGGTTCAAAGAAGTTTTCTAATTTCATTCTTAAAGGAGGGTATGGATGGGACAGATGATCGAGCAAACCCTTGTCTGGATAGACACCGATATTGCCATTGGACACAAATCAGGGCACTTCGCCTATTGCGATGTAGACGATGCATATGCATTGACTGCAATGCTTCGCTCCGTAGAAATTGATGTTGTCGGCATCAGCTCAACATTGGGCAATACAGACGATATTGATGTGAGCACCAGCACGGCTCGACACTTCATGAAAAACTATGGTCCCAACAGTGCACAGGTGTATAAAGGTGCGATGAGCCGGCTCCCTGAAGACCCCAGCAAGGCACCCTCCAATGAGGCCGTAGAAGCTCTGGCTAAAACGCTTGAAAATGACCGAGTTACCATCCTTGCCATTGGTGCTGCAACCAATATTGCAATTCTGCTTTTAAAGTATCCCCAGTTGGGGCAGTTTATAGATGAAATTGTCCTGGTTGCCGGACGACGGGACATCGAACAGCATTTTTTCTCAGGTAAATGGCAGCTTAAACCTTTCAGGGACCTAAACTTTGAGTTTGACCCCATCGCGTTTAAGGTCTTGTTAGAAAGCCAGATAAAGCTGACATTGATTCCTTTTGAAGCGTGTCATCATGTTTGGATAAGGCCGGAGGACCTGATTGATATCGGAAAAAGCAATAGAGTTGGCAAATATCTGG
>JAKSAU010001225.1 GCA_022361535.1 Desulfobacterales bacterium | reverse complement strand
TTGGGCAGCTTGTCATACTCGTCAATGGCTACTTCGGCAAATGCCACGCGTTCTTCTTCAAGAGCCAGTGATGACAGGGCATCACCAATCTTTTTAACGCGAATTTCAGCAAGTTCGGAACCTTTTACAAAATGGCACTGGTAGTCATCTCCGTGTTTACAACCGATGAGGATAACACCGTCAATACCCTGAGCCAGGGCGTCTTTAATCCAGATGGTGTTTACAGAACCCAGGCAACGAACCGGGATAAACCGGACGTCAGGAGAGTAGTCCACACGGTTCATGCCAACCATGTCAAGTGCAGGGAAGGCATCGTTTTCACAGATAAGGCACAGGAACCGCAGAGGTGGTTCATCATAGTCATCTTCTGAAGGTACGCCAATGGCCTTAACCTGGGAGCCGATACTGTCAATGGTGTAGTCGGCAAAGGAGATGATACGTTCCGGACAAGCACCCATACAAGTACCGCAACGGCGGCAGCGTGTCGGGTTGGCTTTGGGAGTTCCTCTTTCATCATCATCAAGGGCACCGAAAGGACATTCAACTGTACACCGTTTACACTGGGTACATCTTTGGAAGAAGAAGTCTGGGTAGGTCATGTCACCGGATCTGGGGTGTACTGCCATACCGCGGTTGGCACTTTCAACACACTGGATGGCTTTAAGGGCAGCACCAGTTGCATCTTCCATGGACTCTTCGATGGACATTGCCCGGCGAATTGCACCTGCAGCATAGATACCGGTTCTCTGAGTTTCGTATGGGAAGCAGATGTAGTTAGAGTCTGCATACTGACCGAAGATATCATTATCACGGAAGCCCGGACCCTGTCTGTAAGCCAGGTTAACGATAGGATCATCTTTGGTTACGGGAACCATACCACCGGCAACAACAACCATGTCAGCTTTAAGCGCCAGGTTTTCACCAAGAAGGGTGTTTGTTGCAGTAACAGCCAGGCCGTCACCCTGGGCAGCAACTTCAGTAACTGCACCCTTGGTCATGAAGATACCGTCTTCCTGCTGCATGGATTTATAGAAGTATTCCTGCAGGCCAGGGGTTCTCATGTGCTGGTAAACAACGTAAGCCTTGCCGTCAGCATAATCTTCAGTAACGTAGCGTGCCTGTTTCAGGGCAACCTGAGAAGTTACAGAACCAGTATATTCAAAATCGCTGTCGTCTTCATCTTTTCCAGGAGACTGGATGAATACAACGCTTTTGGCTTCTTTGCCATCGGACGGACGAACAATTTTCCCTTTGGCAGCTATCATTTCGAACTCGTCATTGGTAACCACATCAGGGTTATCCAATGCCAGGTGTTCATAGGCTTCGCCTTCAATTACGTCAGGCCGCCAGCCAGCTGCAAGAACAACAGCACCGTAAAGTTCGCCATCGGGGTCCATTTGAAGGATGTCTTCTTTGCCTTCATTGTACGCCAGGTATTTTTCATGAGCTGCATCTGCGTCAAGTTC
>JAKSAU010000618.1 GCA_022361535.1 Desulfobacterales bacterium | reverse complement strand
GTTTCGATTCCAATGAACGAGGAACTAACCAAGTTTTATATGTATTTGTAATTTGTTTTAACAACTGGTTGGAAGAATATATATTTAATGCTGCCTCAAGATTTCCGGTACCAATATTTCCGGTCATCAGTATTAAATCGCCGGATTTACACCCAATCCGTGTAATAGGTTCTTTGGATTTTCCAATTGCTATCCCGGTATAGTGCCAGTTTATTCCTGTTCCAATGTCACCACCAATAAAACAGCAGCCGGTATTACCAAGTACTTCGGCAATTCCCTTAGTAAATGATGTAGTATATTTGGTGTCCCTTTTAACTTCATCCAATACCATGCTATGAGCGTAATACATAGGTTTACCACCGCTAGCATATATATCGCTTAATGTTGCCACCGTATAATTCCACCCAAGGTTAAAAGCATCTCCATCGCGAAACTGATCTTCCGAAGAATATTCATCAACAGTAAAAAGCATTTGCATATCTCCAAAAGGAACAATCTCCGAATCCGATTCAAAAACCTTGTTTAATTGCTGATAGCTCCTTGGCAATAAACTACTTATACTATTTATTAATTCTTTTTCCATATCCTCACAATACTTTGATGCAATTATTATTCCAATCTATCATTATGGTGATTAATATCACTTTTAATGGATATTATGCCGACGCGAAATTAGCTTGCGAAAAAAATAAACCATTTTCTTCCGCGTATAACTGAAAGAACCATTTTTGCAATAAATTACACTTCATAAAACGGGGTTCTATCAGTTTAAATCAATTTTGACAATACTAATTTACAACAAGTTAACACCAAGCTGAAACGGAAGAATACTAAGGCTTTTAGGAGTTTGGAAAAGAATGCAAAGTGCTTTAGCAACGGTAAAAATATATCACCTGATTTTCATAAATCAATTCTACAATGCTTGGATTTGCAAATAATACAAAATCATTTTGTTGAATTTGCAAATTATGCAATTTTTTATTTAAAGTAATTTACCGACTGTATGAAATCTTTGGGTTGCGTAATTTAGAATGATGTCAAATTGATCTGAAATCAATGTTAAACCTCTCATAATGCATCACATAGACACCCTTAGAGTCGATACGACTTTTTGCCGAATGACGGATTTCCTATGACCAATGTTGCCAATTCGTAGGTAAATAGCGAATTTGTTTATCTTTGTTACTCTTGAATAAATCAGTAATTTAATCTAAACAAACAAAATTCTAATTATATGACGACTTTCTATTGGATAATCCCCACCCTGGCTGTAATCGCCCTGGTGTTTGCTTTTATCTTTTTCAAAAGCATGATGAAAAATTCGGAAGGTACTGACCGAATGAAAGAAATTGCCCAACACGTACGTGAAGGAGCAATGGCATATTTAACCCGTCAGTATAAAGTAGTAGGTATTGTTTTCGTAATCCTGCTCGTTCTTTTAACGGTTTTAGCATATTTAGGAGTACAAAATCCATTCGTTCCTATCGCATTCCTTACAGGAGGTTTCTTCTCCGGATTATGTGGTTTTCTTGGAATGAAAACGGCAACATTCGCATCGGCTCGTACTGCTCATGGTGCATCGCAGTC
>JAKSAU010000838.1 GCA_022361535.1 Desulfobacterales bacterium | reverse complement strand
GGTTTTAATTATCGCATCAGGGTTTGATGAAAAAGACTTGAAAATTCCCCAGTCTGAGCTTGTACCCATCCAGTTCTTAATCGGGGCATCCCCCATTTCAACAGACATCTGGTTCATGGATACTGTACCCCATTTGCGCAGTAAAATTTTATAGAGTAAGCCGTCCTGGGTCGCAACAAAAGGAAGAATCCTCATCAGCGCACCGATAGGAGCGGTGAGCCAGCCCGGTACAAAAGGCGGCTGAAACTGTACCCACTTATTGCAGATTTGACTCAACTGTTTTACTTCTTCCCGGTTGTGGACAGGGATTCGTTTTTTACCGGCTAATACGACAGCTTTAAGCTGTTTTACACCCATTACGGCTCCAAGGCCTGACCGGGCTGCCATCCTTCCTCTGTCTGTTGATACGCCGGAAATCAGGGAGACCTTTTCTCCGGCCTGGCCGATACAAGCGACTTTAGCACCGGGATGTATTTCTTTGAGTTTGTCCTCGACTTCAACGGCATCTGCTCCCCACAGGTCCCTGGCATCTTTGAGTTGAGCGCATTTGTCATCAACATACAAATAAACCGGGTGAGGGCTGATACCCTTGAAAAAGATCCCGTCCACACCACATCTTTTAATGGCCGGGGAAAATGAACCGCCGCAGTTGGCCTCTCCCCATCCTCCAGTCAAAGGTGACAGGCCTGTGACCATCCAGCGGCCGGTAAACAAGGAACCGGTTCCTGTAAGAAGCCCGGATACAAAACCCAGGATATTCTCCGGCCCCAAAGGGTCTGCCCCGGCTGGAATTCTGTGGTAGAGAATATGGGCCGCAAGACCCATACCGGATAGGAATGATTCATATACCTTGGGCGAGATGGTTTCTGTTTCGATTGTGTTTGCGGACAGATCAATTGTCATGATACTGCCCATGGCCCCTTTTAGTGTCATATTGATCTCCTTGGCTTTGGTGCTTACAGCTTTAAGAATCTGTTCTTTTGAACTCTACCCTTTTTTAATTTTTTTCAGGTCCAACGGTTCCCCTTCCCAGGCAGCCTGAACCACCATGAGAAAATCGTCATAATCCATTTCTTCGGGATTGTAGAAAATGGTTCCGTCACCAAGTGCCGTCTTTGCGATATCAGGCAGTTTTTCTTTGGGAACCATGGGGAGTCCTTCATGGGTTTTCAAATCCTTAAGACGGACAGCATGCAGTCCTTTTGTAGCTTGGTGAAGATCCAGGTTGAATTGCCTCAACCAATCAATTGCAGCTTGAGCCCGCTGGTCTTCAGGTGTGGTTATATATGCGTGAGGTCCTGCCAAAGGCAATAGCAGATCGGCAGTTCGGTCTTCCATTTTGTGGAGATTGTATTCAAGACCATATGGGAGAAAAATCGCCATGCATGTCCCGTGGGGAACGTGGCATACAGATCCCACAGAATGACCCAGTGCGTGGACCATACCCACAGTGGCATTTGAAAATGCAATGCCTGCCATGGTGGCAGCAGTAGCAAGAGCCAGGCGTCCTTCTTTATCACTTGGATCTTCTAAAACCTTGAGCAAATGTTGGCTGATCATGGACATGGCTTCATACGCATGGGCATCGCTGATGGGGTTTTTTGCCAGCATCACAGTGGATTCCACTGCATGGGCCATGGCATCCATGGCTGTGGCTGCAGTGATATGCGCCGGTAGGGTCAAGGTCATTCGCGGGTCCACTACAGCAGCATCCGGTAAAAGAAAGTAGGAGCCAAACAGCATTTTCCTGTTGTTTTCATGGTCTGCAATTACGGCAGCCTGTGTGACCTCAGAGCCTGTTCCGGCTGTGGTTGGAACGGCAACCAGGGGACGTAAAGGACGCTT
This sequence comes from Desulfobacterales bacterium, assembly GCA_022361535.1. The sequence continues at coordinate 18,634 of JAKSAU010000838.1, read as the reverse complement.
TAATGCGCCGGCACCTGTAAAATCCATAAGATTATTGCTGTTTTCAGAAACTAAAATATTGATCCCTTTGGCTGTGTCCAATACTGATCCGCCGCCCACAGCGATGATGGCATCACATCGTTTTTCCCGGTATACATCTGCCAGGCGGTTTACAATTTTGACATCTGAATCCGGTGGTACATCATCTTCAAGGGCCGGAATGGTCAAATCTTTGCCCAGTGCCTCAGTGACGATGTCTACCAGCCCTGCAGCCATTACCCCTTTGTCTGTAAGGATCAAAGGGGCGCTTGCGCCCATTTTTTCCAATAAGGCCGGGATTTGCTCAAGGGCATTGTGGCCGGCCACAATATTGACCCGGCAGCAGAATTCGTAATAGTCAGGTATATACATGGGGCCTCCTTAAATACCGGTTACGGGTTTGCCGGTAAGGGCGTGGGTTAACACAATATCCAGAACGTTGGTCTCTATACCTTTACACACGCCCGATGCCATAAGTTTATCACCTAAGGCTTTAAGGGTTGCTTCATTCCATCCGGCTTCTTCAAGGGTGCGGGGTAAGCTGCCTTTGGAAATACGGTATAGCGCATTGATCCTGGATCGGATTGCCTGGATAGCTGCCTGGGGCTGTTGGTTTTCCGGGACTTGGCTGAATCCTTTTGGCCCTTCAAGAGGCAATAGAAGCTTTGAAAGATCTGAAAAAGGTGAGCAGTTTGTATTGTGTCCAGGCTGGCCTAACACTTCCAGAACTGTCGGAAGCGTGAGAAGCATTGCGTGACCCTTGGATAAGCGACTTTGCATACTTAGCTGTTCTGCGATGGCAAGGCATAATGCAGGTAAACCTTCGGATCTTAAATATCCTGCCATGATATTTGCCTGGACAAGGTCGTTTTGCCACTCTTGTTCTTCTTTCTTCCTCTTTCTTAAATTATCATCAGGGTTCAGTCCTGAGACAGTCAAAGCTTCCAATACCTTATCTGCCAAACGGATTACAGCTGCAGCATATGCCATGGCCGGTGGGTTCCCGGACAGGCCAATGACTTCACTTCCAAGGCTAAGGCAGAAAAGGCTTGTGTTCAAAAGAGTTTCCCGGTCATCTGCAATGAGCAGTTCAGGGGAGATCAGAACCTGGTCAGGAGCCAGAAAGTCAGATGTGAAATCTAAATTGTTGAATCGGGTTTGTCCTGAAGCGGCCGTATCGGTTTCCACGCCCACAGGCAGGTAGATAAACGGTGCCAAGGGCTGTGAAATTTCAGTGCCTTTTAACGCTTCCGGGCCCATCGAAACGGCAATATTTAAGGCCTTGGCCATGTCAGACGCTTGGGAATGGCCAAGTGCGATGATGGCGTCATAGCCTTTTTCAGTATATGTCGTGTATGCTGACTTGATAAACTGGGAGAGAGCATTGGGTTGCTCATCGAATTCAGGCATGGGCGGACTGATGCCAATTGCCATGCCTGAATCTTTAAAAGCCCGGGTTAAAAGCTTTGCAGCCTTTGAAAGGTGGGCTGCTTTATCCTGGATTACTAATGGTTTTGTGCTTCCCATGGCAGACAGGTCAAAAGGCAGATGCTCAAGAGCATTGGTTCCAACGCTTAATTTTGTCCGGCATAAAAAAGAAAAATGACTCATAGGGTGACCTTTCATATTTAAATTCCGGTAACAGTTCTTACCAATACCGCAGCCCTGTCCAGGGTATGGCGTTTTAATGTCCATTTGGGATACCGCTTAATAGCAAGGCGGGCAATGGGTTTGGGCAGAAGATAAACCTGTACAATATCAAGAATCCGGACAGCGGCGCAGGCAAAAGGTACGTCTCCCGACACATAGAGCCGATCCCTGGCATTCGCTGTAGGAGTACTTTCTTGGAATGTGAATAAGGTGAACAGGTGTCCAAGACTTTTGAGGCTCATTTCCAGGTGAACAGGCTGCTTGTCAAGCCTTGACCCCAAGTATTTGGCCCGGCCGGTGTCATCTTTGCGCACCACCATATAGGGTCCGTTGGGGAATGCGCCTAAGCTGAACGTATAGTTGTCCGGCATGGCAGCGAATTCGGCAGCCACTGCTTTGTCCACCCGGCTTGCTGCCTGGACGGCTCTTCCCACAAACCAGAGCATGACAGACAAATAGATTCTTTTTACATACCGTTTTCCGGGTTTGATCTCTGTAAACGTCTCCATGATCCTCCCTGTATTTACCAATTGTTTTGGAAATTTTAGTCGGCCAAGCGACCGACAATACTATACGGATGATGAAAACCTATTGTCAAGATCTTTATTTATTTTATATCAATTGGTTACGCCAATAGTACTTTCTAATGCCAGAGGCCAAAGAAAAACACTAAAGCTACCCGGACCCGTTTTTTGTATCTTTTCTTGCACCGGAAAAAAGAATGGGGTAAAACAGTGTTTACAATGATAACCGCTTGTTTGTATCAGAAAGGAAACACCATGCTGAAAAAAGAGATTCAGGATAATATCGTTATTGCACAGCTTTCGGATGGGGCAACTAATGCTGTGACCATCGATACCCTTCGCAAACTCAAGGAAATTATTGATGAGGTCAATGAGACAGATGCTCTCAAAGGGCTCATCCTCACCGGAGAAGGCCGTTTTTTTTCAAGCGGGTTCAGCCTGCCAATGTTTATAGGATTTGAGACAGACCAGGAGGTGATTTCCTTTTTTGAAGAAGAGGAAAAGATCCTGGTGGATTATTTTACCTGTGATAAGCCTGTGGTATGCGCTATGAACGGTCATTCTGCGGCCATGGGCCTGATTCTTGCCATGGCATCCGACTACAGGCTTGTAAAGAATCACCCCAAGATCAAACTGGGTATGAGTGAAATCAAGATTGGTTTGGGGCTTTCCATTGCCCAGTCTTCCGTTGTTCGTTTCGGCCTGGATTCAGACAGGACGTACCGGGATGTGATGTATTTCGGGGATATGGTGGGGGTAGATAAGGCCCTTGAAATGAAAATGGTAGATGAAGTGGTTGAAGAGGAAAATCTTATTTCCCGGGCCAAAGAAATCATAAGCCTTTGGATCGATACACCCAACCGGCCTTTTATCCAAATTAAAAAAGGGTTGAAATCTGAGGCGGCAGCCAAAATCACAAAACGTCTTAAGGAAGAAAACTGGCAGACGATCATGGCCAAAACGCTTTTGAACCCGGATGTCAAGGCGACCCTGTCTTTTGTTCAGGCGGCCATGGAGCAAAAGAAAAAGTAGGGAATTTAAAGACCTGATAGGCCCAGGAAAGATGAACGGATACGCTCAAGGTGTTTGAGCAGTTGGTCTTTCCTGGCTTGCCCGACCTGTTCCGGGGTGCTGCCGTTAAGATGCCCGGAAAGAATAATCAAGTCTTCCTGCACCGCCTCCACCTCTTTGTTCCAGGCCAGTTTATCCATCTTAAGAAGGTTAAAATACCAGAGCCGGAATGTCAGGGCATAAAGTCTTTCTGACATTTCCGAAAGAAATGGATTACCTGCAGCCTGGTGAAAGAGTTTTTTATTTTCAATATCTATGGCGGCAAGGTCTTTTGGGGCTTTATTCTCCGTTAATGCCTGGCATTGAATTTTCAGGTTGTCCAAAACATCTATTTTTTCTTGTGATAATCTGGGGGCAGCCATTGTGCCGATCACAGCTTCCAATTCCAGTCTTGCCTGAAAAACATTGGTGATGGTGGCAAGTTCCAGTTCCATGACAAGTATTCCGGTCCGGGGCAGAATTTTAACCAAATGTTCCCATTCAAGACGGAAGAGTACCGTTCGCAAAGGGGTTCGGCTGACTCCGAATTCTTCTGCCAGGGCTTGTTCCTTAAGTATACTGCCAGGTTCGTAGTCCAAGTGAATGATCCGGTCCCGCAGAGTATCATAAATTTTTTTATTCATATAAATATTCCAGTAAAGCCAAGTGTCATGGTTGGTATACCTTAATAATACAAGGATATTTGTAAAGCAAGAAACTTAATTCAACTTGCATGGTTTGGTTACCTGAACATCCCAACGTTCAGGTTGGTAATAAACTGTTTGAGTTCGATCAATCAATTCTGTTACTATACCAGCCAATTCTATGAAAAGCGGCTTTAGTACTGAAACTTAAAGGAATTTCTTTGATATTAAGAAGTTATATCCGAAAACGTATAGACCGGATTGCGGCCGGGGAAGGTGTTGGACCGATCCGGGAGTTCTTAAGCGAAATCGTCGCAGCAGTTTTCTGTATTATCGGTTTGGCTGCAGTTATACTGGGAGGAATTGAAGTTCACCTGCAGGGCAAAAGTGAAATCACCTTCGTGTATTTAGCCGCTTACATTCCTGTGCTGGTATGTTTTTTCTTCCGGAAAAAAATACCTTATTCATACCGGATTACTATCCTTTTGCTTGCCTTGTATAGTTTGGCCATACTTGTTCTTGCAGGCGTGGGATTGAGCGGTGCCGGTATTGTTTTGTTAATTACATTTTGTGTGTTGGCCGCTTCTTTTTTAGGGGGGCCAAAAGGGTTTATTGCCATTTTCATGAGTTTGGCTGCGATTGTATGTACAGGTTGGAGCATGTCTTCGGGTACCCTTTCCATAGAGGTGAATACCATGACTAACTCAACTCGGGTGGAAGCCTGGACAGTCGCAGCAATGTTGTTTTTTATGCTGGCAAGCGTGATGGTCTTATGCATCAGTTTGTTGCAAACCAGCCTTCAAAAGATGATTTTCAATCTTCAGGACAACAAAAAGAAACTCCAGCAGTCAAACAGGGAGATGCAAAAGGCTGTAGGAAAATATCAAAAAACTGAAAAGAAATTAAAGCTCAGTGAGGAGTTCCATAAACGTTTGTTTGAGGATTCTCCAACAGCATTGTATATCCAGGATTTTTCACAGGTGGAAACCCGGGTCAATCAGCTTAGAAATGAAGGGTACATGGATGTTGGTGAGTACCTGTCTACGAACAAAAAGGAGGTTTCCGGGCTGCTAAAATCCGTTCAAATTTCGCGGGTGAACCACGCTGCAGTTGAGTTGCATAAGGCAGGCTCTCCAAATGAATTATTGGCCGCTCTTGATTCATTGATTAAAGATGATGATAGCCAGCATTTTATAGATCAGGTGGTTTGTTTTACATCCGGTAAAGACCTTTTTGAGTGTGAGGCCAGAAATCTGGATTTTCAAGGTAAGACCCTGCATACCCTGATTAGAAAAATCGTTCTCAACAGGAAGGAGTACGGCCTGTCCCAAATTCTTGTATCCATTGTTGATGTAACTGCACTTTATCGCACCAGTAAAGAAAAACAGCAATTGGAATTAGAGTTGCAGCAGACTCGGAAGATGGAGACCATCGGAACGTTGGCAGGCGGGATAGCCCACGATTTCAACAATATCCTGTTTCCCATTTCAGGGTATACGGAAATTCTTTTAGAAGATATTCCAAAGGACAGCCCATATAGAAAAAGCCTTAAAGAAATCTATTCCGGCACCATGAGGGCAAGGGAACTTGTCCGGCAGATCCTGACATTTTCTCGCCAAGAGCCTGGCCAGCTTGAAGTGTTCAAAATTCAAACCATTGTAAAAGAGGTGTTGAAACTGATACGGCCAAGTATCCCGGCTTCGATCGAAATCAAGAAAAATATTGATTCGGAATGCGGACCTGTAAAAGCCGATCCAACGCAGGTCCATCAAATAATCATGAACCTGTGTACCAATGCATACCACGCTATGAAAAACCAGGACGGGATTTTAACGGTAACTCTATCAAGGGTTAATCCTGGAGAGACAGGCATAAAGGGTCTGCCGACAAGTGATGCCGGGTATGTATGCCTGAGCGTATCAGACACAGGAACCGGTATTAAAAAAGAGATTGTGGATAAGGTTTTTGATCCCTTTTTCACTACTAAACCACAGGGTCAAGGAACCGGCATGGGACTTGCCGTGATCCATGGTATTGTTTCGAAAATGGGTGGCTTGATTCGGGTTGAAAGTGTTGAAGAGCAAGGATCTACATTCCGTGTGTATTTGCCCATGGTCAACGAGGACGTGGAAGAAAAAAGTATTAATGAGCTGGACATGCATGGAGGAAATGAACATATCCTGCTCGTGGATGATGAACAAAGCGTCGTTACCATGCAGCGAAAGATGTTGGAGCGTCTGGGTTACAAGGTCTCTTCTTTTGCGGGCAGTTTTGATGCGCTCAGGGCATTTGAATCCTCGCCCCGGGAGTATGACCTGGTAATTTCAGATGTGGCAATGCCGAACATGGGTGGTGGTAACCTGGCCTCAGAGTTGATGAACATCAGGCCGGATGTTCCTGTTCTTCTGTGCACAGGTTTCAGTGAAACTCTGACACCGGAAAAAGCTGAAGCTATTGGGATCAAGAAAGTTTTGCACAAGCCTGTATCAATGAGAACCCTGGCTTCTTCCATCCGTGAAGTTTTGGATTAAGCCAGATATTACAATAGATTAGATTTTTTCATGTAATATCCGGCCAGGGTTTTCTTACTTTATCGATTCTAAAAAAATATGTTCCTTTATAATGCGGGTGGATTAGTGATGCACTAGCATCCTCAAATGGCGGCATTGTCTATTGAGCACTTCGAATCGTTTGTTCTGATCAGACATTATTAACCGGTTCCCGTTTTTTCTCAAATCCGATGAAAAAGGCCAGCAGGGCAGGGATGACAAAAAGGGTAAACATGGTGGACAATGCCAGGCCGCCAAGAAGTACGGAACCAAGCCCCCTGTACAATTCACTTCCGGCACCTGTGGACAATGCCAAGGGCAGCATACCGAAAACCGAAGTTGCAGCACTCATAAAGATTGGCCGAATCCTGGTTTTAACCGATTCCCTGATCGCATCTATCCCTATAAACCCGCCGTAGCGGACATTGTTCAAGGATTGGTGTACAATCAGGATGGCATTGTTAACAACAGTGCCAACCAGAATAATAAATCCAAGCATGGTCACCACATCAAATCCCTGTGGGGCAATAAAAGCATCCACCAGCCTCAACCCTATAAACCCGCCAGCACCGGCTAATGGTACAGTGAATAGGATAATAAAGGGATAAAAGAAGTTTTCAAACAGGGCAGCCATGAGCAGATAAGTGATCACAACAGCCAGAAGAAAGTTCCATTGAAGGGCTTGACGGGTTTGGGTCAGTTTATCAGCATTCCCGCCTAAACTGATTTCCACTCCGGGCAGTCTGCCCTGGTCCTGCATGGGGCGGATTACCTCGTTTTCAATTGTTTCCATTGCCAGCTGAAGGGGCATGGTTTCAGGCGGGGTTACCTGCAGGCGAACATGGCGTTTTCTTTCCAGATGGTTAATCTGTGTCATCCCGCGGGTGTAGGTCAGACTTGCAACGTCGCCGATGCGGATAAGATCGCCGAACTGATTGACAATGGATGTATTGAGAAGGTCTTCCGGGGTCTGTGCCAGATTGGCCGGTCCTTTGACAACAAGATCAAGTTGCCTTTTTCCTTCAGGACGGAATTCATCTATTTTTCTGCCATCCATCAGGACATCCACCCAGGTACCGAATCCGGCTTCAGTTAAGCCGGACGCGGCAATTTTCTCCCGGTCCGGAATGAAACGGGCCTCGGGGTAAGTGGTTTCAAGGGAAGGAATGGGCCTGATTTGTGTCCCCGGTATCTGTCCCATCAATGCCCCGAACAACTGACCGCCTGCAGCAATGATATTTTCAAGCCGTTCACCTGTGATTTCAACATCAATGGTTCTGCTGGAAGCAATATCATTCTGGAAAATACCGGCCTGGAAGGCAAAACCGAACACATCAGGCAGACTGTTGGCAATGCGGTTGAATAGGGGCAGCATTTTAGACGCCTCGGTGTCGTGGATGGATACCCCGCCTAATATGTTGAACCCTTCGGTGGCCACATACCAGATGTCTTCGATCTGTGGGACCCCGTCTTTCCAATCATTTTCCCTGTGGGGTTTGAGCTGACTGCTGAAAAAATCCCCCATCCTTTTACGCTCGGCCACTGAACTTCCAGGTGTGGGTACAAGGATAGCCAGAACCAGATTCTGGTTGCCTTGTGGCAGGTATTCAGTTTTTGGCATCAGTTTTAACGTGATGGTAACAGCTATGGTAGTCAAAAGCAGCACTGACACAATCCGTGTCAAAGGGGTTTTCAAAGAGACTTCGGACATGGTCATCAATCCCTTATGAAGATATGTCCCCAAACTATCGATAAAGCCGGCCTTTAATTTTCGGCCGCTTTTTCTTGAAAATCGGTAAAGCCGGTTTAAGATGGTCGGAATTACGGCAACTGAAGTGAACAAGCTTAAAATAATAGAAAAGGTAATGGCAATGGCAATATCCCGGAATAGCTGTCCTGCTTCCTCCTGGATAAAAATGACTGGTACGAACACGGCAACGGTTGTCAGTGTGGACGCAAGTACTGCACCCCAGACTTCGGATGCCCCCTCATAGGCTGCCTGGAACGGCTTTTTACCCATGTTCCGGTGGCGGTCAATGTTTTCCAAGACCACAATGGCATTATCCACCAGCATTCCAACGGCAAAACTAATTCCGGCAAGGCTGACCACATTAAGGTTTCGGTCCAGCACTTTTAAAAAAAGAAACGTGCCGATGACTGAAATAGGAATCGCAATGGCTGTGGTAACCGTAGCAGAGACAGATCGCAGAAAGATCAGGAGCACCAGTATGGCAAGTGCTCCTCCCACCATGACATTCTTTTTGACCAGTTCAATTGCGTTGAGGATATACGGTGCCTCGTCATATACCCAATCCAGGAGCAATCCCTTGGGTACAAGCATGTCCTCATTGATCCGGTCAATCTCTTTTTGCAGCCGTTCTACCAATTCTATTACGTTGGCGCCTTGCTCTTTTCTGACACCAATTGCAATAACAGGCCTGCCGTTTTGAAGTACCGCACTAGTTGCTTTTTCATATCCAAATCCGGTTGCGGCAATATCACGTAAATGGACCCGCTGGATACCATTGTCGTAAATGACTGTGTTCAATGCATCAGCTGGTGTCTCAAACTGGCTGACGGTTCGGATGCGATAATCCTTTTTACCAATACCCATAAGCCCGGCCGATGTGTTTCTGTTTGCACCGCGCACCCTTGTGATTACATCATCAATGGTCAGGTTAAAACGGGCCAGTTTATGGGGATCGATTTCAATGTGGACTTCAGTCTCCGTACCACCTCCTACAAAAAGGGAGCCTACGCCTTTAACGCGCTCAAGGTGCTGGCGGATTTCATTCTCAAAAAAAGTCCTGTATGTGTTGATGGGCCTGTCATTGTCAGGCAATGTCCTGTACATGATCCAGATGACAGGATTGGACTGGGCACCGGCTGCTTCAATTGAAGGCTTATCAACGTTCTCCGGGTAGTCGGCCACTTCATTCATTTTATTGGAAACACGAAGCAGGGCCGCATCAAGATCGCTGCCCACAGGAAAGGTCAAGGATATCTCTCCGTAGTTGTTGTAGGCAGCACTTTCCATGGAGTCGAGATTTTCAAGTCCCTTGAGCGCTTTTTCCTGTTTTTCAATGATCTCCTGCTCCACCTCGGTGGGAGTCGCACCGGCCCATGTGGTCCGAATGGTAATCTCAGGGGTTTCTACGTCCGGGGTAAGCTGTTTGGGCAACTGCATCAGGCCGATGGTGCCAAAAAGCACCACAAGGATGACCCCCACGGCAACAGTAATCGGTTTTTCAATAGAAAAGCGGATAATGTCCATTAGTTTTGTTCCCCCTGGACCATCACCGGCTGCCCTGGTCTGAGCCGTTCATTACCCTGTGTGACAACTGTTGTGCCGGGAGATACAGCACCCGGTGTGATACCGATTTTGTCCCCTGATGCATAAACCACTTCTATGTTGGCGGGTACAGCTGCATTTTCTTTTACCATGTAGACCATATCCTGTCCCTGGAACTGTACCAACGCATCTCTTGGTAAAAGAACGAGTTCCTTTTTCTTCGAGATTGGTACCTGTACTGTGACTGACATATTCACGGCCACAGGCCCTGAATAGTCCAGGCGCAACTTCAAAGATATATTTTTTGTTTTTGGATCGGCCATAGGATCCAGGCCTTCAACGATACCTGTGATATCTTTTTCAAAGGCATTGATCCGTACAGGCAGAAGATCTCCTGTCTGGGTGAAACGGATAAGGTGTTCGGCCACAGGCACACGGGCAAAAAGGGCATCGATTGCCCCAAGATTACACAATACGGAACCAGGGCCTACCCATTCACCTATTTCAACTTGCTTGTCAAGAATTATCCCGTCAAAAGGGGCTCTGATGGTATGTTTAGACAGACGTAGCGTCAGTATATCCACCTGGCGGGTTATGGCGATCCTTTCCTGGTGCTGCTCTTCATAAGTGAGCCTGATATCATCATAATCCGATTCCGTAGCAATTTCTTTTTTAAACAACTGCGAGTATCTGTCCAGGTTGAGCTTTGTTTTTTTCATCCGGATATTCACTTGAGCCAGCTTGGCTTTTTGAAGGGCTAATTCCTGTTCCAGTATCCGGCTGTCCATCCTGACAAGAATCTCTCCCTTTTTTACCCTGCTGCCAGACTTAAAATTGACCTGGGTGACCCTGGCAGCCTCTTCAGGGGAAACTAAGCTTGCTCTCTCAAAATAAAGGGTGCCGATCATGGATGCGGTTCCAGCTTGATTACCGATTACAGCTTTTGCTACCCTGACCAGCGCCGGCCGTTGATCTTGGGCCAGGACCGGAACAGCTGTTAAGAATATTAATAATATGGTGAGAAGTTTGGATTTCATTTCTGGTGCTTACTCCTTTTGTGAACCGGGTCGCATGACACATTTAGTTGTCTTGAACCCGTAATATAGACAAGCTTGATACGGTCTGCTTGTAAAAACAGCACCCATTTTAAAAGGACCGGATAATAAAACTTAGGTGCCGGATTTGTCAATTGCAATATGGCAGCATATCCAAACTTCAATCCGGTGTAAATCACAAAAAACATAATTCGTCTTTGTGCAGCAGCTTATGCGTTAACAAGGATAATCAGAGACCAAGCCCCGACCTGTTTATCCTGAAATATCGGCTGCTATACCTTTTAAAATTACGCCTGCTGTTATGCCCTGTGGCAAAGATGCCTGTGTGCCAAACCTAAATACGACACCTTCATGTCTTAGATGATCCCTTGACATTAAAATTTCTTTGGTATACCAATAAAACATCAACAATAGATACTCGGAGACCAGGAGGCCAGATGACGTATTCAAAAATATCTCACGGACTTTGGGCGGCTACAGCCAAAGGAAAACCTGAATTAAATACCCTTGATGGGGAAGTGCAAACAGACGTCGCCATTATCGGCGGCGGATATACCGGGTTGTCGGCAGCCCTACATTTGGCCTTAGAAGGGCATTCCTGCGTCGTACTCGAAGCAAATGATATAGGATACGGTGGTGCAGGCCGCAATGTCGGATTGGTCAATGCCGGTCTATGGCTCATGCCTGAAGATGTCATTTCCCTTGTAGGCCAGGACCATGGTGAAAGTCTGATCCGTATTCTAGGCGCTTCACCTGACCTGGTGTTCAAATTGATCGAAACATATGATATCCCATGTGAACCCTGGCGGAACGGCACCCTTCACTGTGCGGACTCCGGTGCCGGTTACAAAGCCCTTCAGGAACGTGAACGGCAATGGCAGAAGCTTGGTGCCCCTGTCAGGCTGCTGAAAAAAGATGAAGCTGCCCAGCTGCTTGGAACAAACGCATATCGTGGTGCCCTTCTTGATAAGCGGGCCGGCACCTTGCATCCGTTAGCCTATGCGTTTGGTCTTGCCAATGCTGCACTAAAAGAGGGGGCTGATATTTATGCCCATTCTCCTGTGATCGATTTAGATAAAAAGGATGAAGGATACACACTGAAAACACCTGGAGGTCAGGTAAAAGCCAAAAAAGTCATTGTTGCAGTACACGGATATCCCGAGCAAATATTTAAAGATCAGATTAAAAACCTTGTTCCGTTTAACTATTTCCAATTTGCAACAAAGCCTTTGGATCCGTCTGTCTTGGAAACCGTTTTGCCCGGGAAAAACGGGGCCTGGGATACCAATTTAATTCTTTCTTCCTTCCGGTTGGATGAGGCTGGCCGATTGATTGTCGGCAGTGTCGGGAATGTAGATGGGTTTGCCTGGGACTTAAACCAAGCCTGGACAAAACGTACGCTTAACAAGGTTTTTCCCCAGGTTGGCGATGTTGATTTGGAATATGGCTGGTATGGCAGGATTGCCATGACCACCAACCACATCCCAAGGTTTCATGTTATGGATGATGATATGGCCATGGTGACATGCTACAACGGCAGGGGAATCGGACCTGGCACAGTGTTTGGCAAACTTCTGGCAAAATACATGACCGGCGGCAGTACAGCTGATATTCCTTTACCTGTATCGCCTATAAAGCCTGTGAGTTTCAGGAATCTGCGCGGATTATTTTACGAAGCTGGTTCCAGGCTGTACCATTTTGCCCAGCGCAGAACCCCTATTTTTTAGGTCATAGACGTAAAGATATCTACAGGTTCATCAAGCCCCTTGACCTTTACAGGGGCAGGGTGTGCAATTAGTCCGAGGGCTTCTGGTTTATCATCGATGCGTGCCAGCGTGTGATTTGAAATAATCATATTAACATTAATATCCCGGGTCTTTTTCTGGAGGCGGGCCGCCAGGTTGACCGTATCGCCCACTAGAAGATAGGACAGACGGTCCGGGCTGCCGATATTGGCCGCCAAAACCCTACCTGTATGAATGCCGATACCATGAGAAAGTTGCGGCAATCCCTTTGATTCAAGCTCTCGGTTAAGGTCTGCCAGGCGTTTTTCCATATCAAAGGCAGCATTTACGGCATGGGACGGGTGAAGATCATCACTGACGGGAGCCCCAAAAACCGCATAAATCTCATCTCCTAAAAACTGAAGAATCAATCCTTTGTTTGAAGTGATGGCCGCTTCCATGGTTTTGAAATATGCATTGAGCAGCTTAACCACGGATTTCGGGTCGTGGGTGGCAGTCAGGGGGGTGAAATTTCTTAGATCTGCAAACATCACAGTGACTGATTTATACTCTCCGTCCAATGGGATACGCCCGGATAAAATTTCATCCCGGATTCTTGGATCCACGTACCGGCCAAATGCGTCCCTAAGCTGTTTTCTTTCTTCAAGTCCTTGTATTGCCTGGTTAAATGCATCTCCAAGAACGCCTATTTCATCATTAGACACGACTTGGGTACGGACGCTGTAGTCGCCCTTTTTCACCGTATTAACGGCAAATAACATGTCATTGACCGGATCTGAAATGGAGCGGGTAATCAACTGAGTTAGGACCCCGGAGCCTAAAAAGAAAATGCTCAACACCACGAGAGAAAAGAAAAGTACGGACCGGGCATATTCCCTGGTAGACATGGGATTGTCATCAACCTGGAGATACAGCACAAAAAGAGTGAGTACAATATGGATTAAAGGAATCAGGCTCCCTAACCTGTAAAAGGCGCGGATGCGACGTTTAATGGGTATTCGTTGGGTGCGATCTACTTCGGTAAGCCTGCCGCTTGAAAAAAAATAGGGCACAAGGGTACGCCGGGCATGGGCTTCCAGGTTAAAAAACAGAATTGCCGAAGACATCATCCCTACCATGACAGACCGGATGCCAAAGGTCATGGCTGTACTGAAATCCATCATGTTAGTATAAAAAAGGGCAAAAAATAAAACGCTTGGAATTACTGCCCAAAGTCCTAGATTAACGGGTACCATGATAAAAGGTAGGTTGATAAGGCGTTGTCTTGCCTTTTCAAGTAATACGAGATCGTTCTGGCTTGGTGGAAGGGTCAAGCATATACGAATCGGCTTAAGCACATTTTTTAAAGTCCATAGCAAAGGAATCGCGGCGATACTTGTGACAAGTAAAAGAAGGCCGAATCTGTATGCCACAGTATATTTCCAACCATGGCTCAAAAGCTCGTTGATCCTGTCCCTAGAGAATTCAAACGGTGTGGATATATTCATGACCATGATGACCAGCATGGCCATAAACGTAGCACCTGCAGCAACAATATAAAAACCGGATAAAGCCTTTGGGGAAGGTCTTCCCGGAGGCATGGTTAATTGTCCTCTACGGTTGCAACTACAGCCGTTTTATTATGCAGTTCAACCACTCCCGGTTCAAGGCTGGAAATTTCACCAAAGGTTAAAACCCCTATTGGTGAATGCGCCTTATCCTTTTGATCCCCGGCAATTATATCGAATTCAATGGCTTCATAATCATAGCCTAAATTATCCACCATCTGTTTGCGGCCAAAACAGTCCATGATAATTACCCTGGAATCTTCGATGTGAGTAGGAAAATACTGTAAGCTTTCAAGATAGGCTGTCTGGGCTGCCCTCCTGATATTAAGGCATTTGGCCTGGGAAGACTTTCCGGTCAGGTTAAGAATACAAGCCTGGGTGCCTTTAGGAATTTCTGCCGAAAACTGCAAGGATTTATCAGCGCCTACGGAAACCGGTGTGCGGTCAATGACCAGGTTTCCATCCTTAAGTTTTCTAATTAACCCCAATGGATATTTTATGGCCACTTCTTTGAAAATCAGATCTGCATCCCCGGACATGAGTTCCTTCTTTTTTCTGTTGATGACAGGATCAATTTTGCAGATCATATCCAGGTAGAACTCAAGAGCAGGCTTATTATTGATGGTTTCTACGTAGCAATGGTTTGTATCTGTAATAGTGCATTCCGAATCCTGTAGCGGTGTCCAGCCATGGTTGACACCGATGCCGCTCTCAAGGTCCGTGAAGGCGAGAACAGCCCCGTTTTGAATCGCTTTTGTGGGGGTGAAAATATTGTAGTGGCTTGCTTTGAGGCTGTTTCTGCCCGTAAGTCCGCCAAGAACCTTCAACGGGTAATTTTTTAAGACATGATTTAATCCGTTGATCAGATTCAGATTTGATTCACCAAAACCGTCGCCAAACACGAAAAGGGTTTTAAATGAAAGGCTGTCATCATCATTGCGCAAGGGCGGAATCTTTTTTTCAAGGAGAGCGCCAAGGTTGTCGGTGCCAAGCTGTTCAAGTGTAACCACATGGGTACGGCAGTGCATGCCGGCTATGATACTGCCCTTGCCCATGAGTTTACCATCAGTCATAATACCTGGAAAAATGCCACCGAATATCTGAACCCCGTTTTTACTTGCTTTTTCAAGGAGGGCATCGCATTTGGTTTTGTATGCCGGATCCTTATCAATACCTCCCTCGGCATGGAAAAGCATAATGGTTTTAAACCCTTTGTCTACAAGGGTTGCAACATTCTGTTCCAGTCCGGTAAAACCGGTTCCTTCATCAAGGATGATTTCCATACTTTTATATCCGGTTTAGAGATTTTCCGGTGCGTTTTTAAGAGCCGCTATCTGACAGGTACAACTTCCAGCCAGTACCCGTCCGGATCATTGATAAAATATATCCCCATGTCTTTATTTTCGTAGCAAATGCATCCCATTTGCTTGTGCAGGGCATGGGCCGCATCAAAGTCATCTGTTTTAAAGGCAATGTGGAACTCTTCATCCCCCAAGTCATATGGTTTTTCCTGGGATTTGAGCCAGGTCAGCTCAAGCTTGTTTGCAGAAGCGTTATCCGTTAAGAATACAATGATATAGCTGCCGTCATCAGCCGTTTTTCTTCTTTGCTCGGTCAGGCCAAGGGCTTTTTCATAAAATGTAAGGCTTTTTTCAAGATCTAACACATTAATATTAAAATGGTCTATGGTGAATTTCATGATTGATGTCCTAAGATGTCTTATTAAAATTATATTATTAACCATAGGGTGCTCTTGACCAGGGGTCAAGAAAAAAACACTTTGTTTTCTGGTGTCCATGGGGTAACTTAGAAAGATCAATACTGTATAAAACGGGGCGAATAAACTAAGGCAGTCAAAGTACGGAATTAAATTACCTGTATGGAAACCACTGAAAATCAGAATTCGGAAGCTGAGCGGGCCGCTTTGGAGGCCAGGTGGCGGGAGCAAAATCCTGACGGGTCTGGTACCTTGAGAAGAGCAATGGTTGAGACCCTTAAGTCCAAATGCCGCCATGGGAGCACGGATCGTCCCCCAAAACTCGATCTTAGGGGGATAAACCTTAACAACCAGGATTTGTCCGGTCTCAATCTTTCCGGATATGACTTTTCTTTTGCACTTATGAACCGTGTAGATCTGACCGGTACCAATTTAAGCTATGCTGTATTCAAGCAGGCCAGTCTGGAAAAAGCGATACTCAATGACTGTGAATTTATCGGTGCAGATCTCTATGGAGCCAGTTTGAATGAGTGCCATGCTAAAAACTGTGGATTTGGCGGTGCTGATCTAACACATGCAAGCCTGATAAATGCAGATCTGTCCGAAGCGGTACTGAGTCGGTCCATTATGAAATCTGCTGATGTGAGGGCTGCGGATTTGACTGGAGCCAGGTTGTCAGAAGCGGATTTGTCTCATGCTGTGTTCACCCGTGCCTGCCTGTGTGATGCTGATTTGAAGCACAGCAATGTGTCTCATACCCGTTTCGGCCTGGCCGATCTTCAGCGGTGCAGGCTTTTAGGGATCAAGAACTTTAAAAAGGCAGACTGGATTGGAGCAGATGTCCGGGACATGGATCTGAGGGGGGCATACTTGGTTCGCCGCCACATTTCAGATGAAAACTATTTGTACGAATTTCAGACCCAAAGTAAGTTCCACAAATTTATTTACTGGATCTGGTGGTTTACATCTGACTGTGGACGGAGTCTGAAGCGATGGTTTATCTGGCTTCTTGTTGCAACGCTGGGGTATGCCGCTATTTATACCCAAGTTGCTATAGACTTTGGTGTAAATGAAACTTGGTTTTCCCCGATTTATTTTAGCTTTGTCACCCTGACAACATTGGGGTATGGAGATGCATTACCCACAACACTGGCAGGGCAGATAATTGTCTCTTTACAGGCCATCACAGGTTATATGGGGCTTGGCGGCCTATTGAGTATTTTAGGAAATAAAATGGCACGGCGTGCCGAATAATACAGGTTAATAATTTATGTTCTCATTTTTTAAAGCAAAGACAAATCCAAAAGCAAATTTAAAGAAAATCCTTAAAGGATACGAACTGCCAAGTTTTCCTGCAGTGGTGATGCAGATTCTTCAAAAGATACGCAGTCCGTATTCTTCTGCTAATTCCATCGCCGAAACCCTTGCCCTGGATCCTGGTATCTCTGTGAAATTGCTTCAGATTGCCAATTCAGCTGCTTTTTCACCAACAAAAAAAATTGAAAACCTGACCCAGGCCATTGCCTTGGTGGGGATTTCACAGTTAGAATCCCTGGTACTGGGAGTTGGGGTGGCAAAGGGGATGCCCAAACAATCCTGCCAATGGCATGATCCTGCAGAATTCTGGCTCACATCTGCTAAAAGAGCTGTTCTGGCAAGTGATTTAGCCCGTCAACTCTGTCCAGCAAAAGAGTCAGAATGTTTTACCGCCGCCTTTCTACAGGACCTTGCCTTGCCATTTTTAGCCTGTCATAGGAGTGAGGACTATGATCCGATCTTTAAACAATGGCATCTGGAAGGCGGAGATCTGGCGAAATTAGAAAGAGAACAACTGCCTTGGGATCATACTGAGGTGGCCTCATGGATCTGTGCCGAATGGGGATTACCGGAAAATGTCGCCGCTGCCATAAGGGGACACCATGGTGCTGACGTTCCCGACCATAATGCTCTCGGTCCTGTAAGGCTGGTAGCAATTTTAAGGGAAGAAGAATCCAATTCCGGTTTGGATGAGTTGAAAGAGACGGCGGTAACCCAGTACGGCATGGACGAAAAAACAGTCTCCGATATGATTGAGCCGGCATTTGAGCGGGCCGCTGACCTGGCAAGGCTTATCGTATAACCCTGGACTTGTTTCAGGCTACATTCTAATTTTTCCTTTCGGCCTTGAGTTGATGAATTAGAGTTCTTTTCTTTGCGAACTTGAAACTGTATTGATTCAACTTGTATCATGCCTGTGACAAAAGTGGATCAATACAGTTGCGACTCATCGTATGTTTTCGTACATATTATTTGATTTTCATTCGTATTTCCTTTAATCTTAATGCTGTTCCACCAAAAAAGTGTTTTTTTGATTGTTTGGTACGGTTATTGATACCTACACAAGAGAATTGCCAAAAAAAATTCATGCGGACAATTTAGGGGTGACTCGCTTTTGCGAATTAAATTCTGCATGGATGCTGTTGCTGCACCCCACACTTTATAATTTGAAACAGGAAAACATGGGAGGAATTGTAGTGAAAAAGATTAATGACATCAAAATTAGTGTAAAACTGATAGTAGGCGGCTTGATTGCTGTCCTTATACCCATGCTTATTGTTGGGGCTTTATCAGTTAATACGGCTTCAAAGGCATTGGTTGATGCTGCCCTCCAGACTGCCTCAAGAGCTTCTCAAGACCTGGCAATGACCACTACGATTTTTCTCGAAGAAGAGATGAAATTCGCCCAGGAAATGGCGTTGACACCAGTTGTGGATAATGCTGCCAAGCAGGTTGCCGAAAATGGGATTGACGGTGCAATGGCTGCACTTCAAGATATGGATTCATTTCTAAAGAAAGCCCACGAT